>NZ_JBJMQP010000157.1:0-85855 GCF_045802625.1 Hyalangium sp.
CGAGACATTCCTACGGACGCTGGCGCGCGTGCAGCGGCTCTCCTCGGGGCTGGTGCACGAGTTCGCGCTCTGCTTCGAGGGACGGCTGAGCCGGGAGCTTCGCGAGGCGGGAGCCACGGTGCACC
The DNA here is from genome assembly GCF_045802625.1 of Hyalangium sp. Lineage (NCBI taxonomy): Bacteria > Pseudomonadati > Myxococcota > Myxococcia > Myxococcales > Archangiaceae > Hyalangium > Hyalangium sp. The sequence goes on from NZ_JBJMQP010000157.1 coordinate 126, forward strand.
TGCTGGGCGAGGTGAGGGTGAGCCGCCCGTGGACTCTGTGGCGCGCCCGAGGCGAGCTGTCGCGGCTGCTGGAGCGGGGCGGGTACGCGGCGGTGGTCTGTCACGCGGCGTGGCCCCAGGCGCTCTTCGGCCCGGTGGTGCGTTCGAGCCAGGTGCCGCTCATCTTCTGCCAGCACGATGCGATGGCCGGGCGCCATTGGCTGGAGCGCTGGGCCCGAGTCACCGAACCAGATCTGGTCATCACCAACAGTCACTTCTCGGCGGGGACGCTGGCGAATGTCTACCCACGGGCCCGATACAAGGTGAGGTATCCCCCGGTGCCCGCGCCTGAGCCCGTTGCCGCGAGCGAACGGGCCCGGGTTCGCGCCGAGCTGGGCGCGGGGGAGCGGGACGTTGTCATCGTGCAGTGCTGTCGGATGGAGGCGTGGAAGGGGCACCGCCTGCTGCTGGAGTCGCTCGGGCGGTTGAGGAGTCTGCCGGGCTGGGTGCTCTGGGTGGCCGGAGGCGCGCAGCGCCCGATGGAGGTGCGCTACCTGGCGGAGCTGGAGGCGCTGGCCTCCAGGCTGGGCATCCGCCAGCGCGTGCGGTTCCTCGGTCAGCGCGCGGATGTGCCGCGCCTGTTGGCAGCGGGGGACATCCACTGTCAGCCCAACACGAGCCCCGAGCCGTTCGGCCTGGCGTTCATCGAGGCACTGCATGCGGGACTGCCCGTGGTCACCACTGCCATGGGCGCGCCGCTGGAGACGATTGACAGCTCGTGCGGCGTCCTCGTGCCGCCAGAGCCTGAGCGGCTGGCCGAGGCGCTTCAGCGGCTGATCCAGGATGGAGAGGAGCGGCGTCGGCTGGGGGCGGGAGGTCCCTCGCGCGCCGCGGCGCTGTGTGGTCCCGCGGTCTTCCTGCGCGGGCTGGCCGAGGACATCCGTGTCTTCACGTCGAAGGAGCACGCATGAGAGGCCCCAGGCCCGGAGTGCCCTCGGTATTGGCGCGCCCACTCCAGGGGCCGGGCGTCCTACGACAGCGCTATACACGCTCCAGGCTGTCTCGAGCGGAGCAGCCGGCCGCTGGCGAGGATTACACCTCTGCCCCCGTGGGGCCGGTGGCCGCCAGCAGCGAGGCGCCCTCCGGCGCTCCGGCGCGCCAGCGCTTCTTGGGCTCGAGCCACATGGTCACTGGCTTCCTCTGCCTCCAGATCGTCTGCCAGCTCGCGCTGCTGGTGGAGGCCATCTCGGCGATCCGCGTAGTTGTACGCATCCTCATGTTCGGCGTGAGCCTGGCGCTGCTCGTGCTCGTACCTGGCCGACGCCTGCGGCACCCGGCGACGCCGTTCCTGATCGCCTCGATGAGCATCACCGCGCTGAACATGTTCAACCCGGGGACCAACAGCGTCCTGGCCGGGGCGGCGCAGCTCGGCATCCAGCTCGCCATCCTCGGGCCGCTCTTCTGGGTGACACGGTTGCGCATCGACGCGGCGACGTTCAGGCGCACGCTGGCGCTGCTGTTCCTCTTCAACGCGGCAAACGCCGCCACGGGTGTGCTCCAAGTGTACTTCCCCGGGCGCTTCCAGCCGGCGCTGTCCACGGCGATCGGGAACATGGGGGAGGAGTACACCAACAGCCTCCAGTTCGAGACGGCTACCGGCGAGCGCGTCTTCCGGCCCTTCGGGCTCACGGATGCGCCCGGTGGGGCCGCCACGGGAGCCTTCTACGCGGTGCTGCTCGGCGCCGGCTTCCTGATCAGCTCGCGGGGTGGGCTCGTCAGGGCACTGAGCGTGGGGGGCATCTTCCTGGGAGTGGTCAGCCTCTACCTCTGCCAGGTGCGCGCCATCGCGCTGATGCTCCTGGTGTGCCTGCTGGCCATCGCGGCGGTGCTCGCGCTCAGTGGCCGGCTGCTGCGGCTGACGAAGCTGCTGGCCGTGGTAGGTGGACTGGCCGTGTTGGGCATCGGCTGGGCCACCAGCGTCGGAGGTGACGCCGCCATGGCCCGCTGGAACAGCCTCGTCGAGAAGGACGCGGCCGACGTCTACTACAACAACCGCGGCTACTTCCTCGAAGGCACCCTCAACTACTTCGTCCCCGAGTACCCGCTGGGCGCGGGGCTGGGGCGCTACGGGATGGCGAACGCCTACTTCGGCGACAACAGCGATCCCTCGCGCAGCTCACTCTGGGCGGAGATCCAGTGGACGGCGTGGGTCTTCGACGGCGGGGTGCTGGTGCTGTTGCTCTACCCGCTGGCGTTGCTGGCCACGGCCCTCTGGACGTTCCGGCTCGCGCTGCGCAGAGAGGAACTCGGCGAGTTGTGGCTGTGGGGCACCCTCATCTTCGCATATGACCTGGGGGCCATTGCCCTCACCTTTAGCTACCCCTTCTTCATGAGCCAGGCGGGCATGGAGTTCTGGCTCCTCAACGCCGCGCTCTTCGGCGCCTTCTTCCACGCGGCCCGGCAGGCTCCGCGTCCCCAACCGCATGAGACCCTACACCCTGATCGCCGGTGACTTCGTCGCCACCGGAGGAATGGATCGGGCCAACCTCGCGCTGGCGAGCTATCTGGCGCGCCAGGGAGTGCCTCTGCGCCTGGTTGCGCACCGAGTGGCGGACGAGCTGCTGGGCTTCCCGAACGTGCGCTTCGTGCGCGTGCCCAAGCCCGCGGGGGCGTACATGCTGGGCGAGCCGCTGCTGGATGTGGCGGGGCGGCTCTGGGCGCGGCGCACGCTGGCCGAGGGCGGACAGGTGCTGGCCAATGGAGGCAACTGCGCGGTGCCCGCAGCCAACTGGGTCCACTACGTCCATGGGGCCTATGCCTCTCAGGGCACCGGCTCCATGCTCCGCCGCCTCAAGGGCCAGGTGAGCCACCGGCTGTACCTGCGCGGCGAGCGCCAGGCGCTGCGGCGCGCGCGAGTCATTATCGCCAACTCGGAGCGGACCAAGGCGGACCTGGTGGCTGCCACGGGCGCGCCGCCCGAGCGGGTCCATGTCATCTATTACGGCATCGACCCGGAGCGCTTCCGCCCGCGCGCGCCCGAGGAGCGGCGGGAGGCGCGCGCGGCGCTGGGGTGGCCCGAGGGGCGGAGGGTGGCGCTCTTCGTCGGCGCGCTCGGGGACAAGCGCAAGGGGTTCGACACGGTCTTCCCAGCGTGGGCGCGGCTGTGCTCGCGCGGGGACTGGAATGTGGACTTGAAGGTGGTGGGCGTGGGGGCCCAGCGCGAGGTGTGGGAGCGCGAGGCCCGGCAGCGCGGGCTGGGCGAGCGCATCCAGTTCCTGGGCTTCCGCAAGGACGTGCCCGAGCTGATGGCCGCCGCGGACCTGCTGATCTCTCCCACGCGCTACGAGGCATATGGGCTGGGCGTCCACGAGGCGCTGTGCACCGGGCTGCCCGCGCTGGTGAGCCGCACGGCCGGCGTCGCTGAGCGCTACCCCGCCGAGCTGAGGGTGCTGTTGATCGATGATCCGGATGACGCCGAGGAGCTGGTGAGGCGCCTGGAGACGTGGAGAGCGCACGAGGCGGAGTTGCTCCCTCACACCACTCGGCTGGCGGGGGAGCTGCGCTCGCAGACGTGGGATGGCATGGCCGCCGCCATCGTGGACCTGCTCGAGCGCGAGCGAGCCAGGTAGGCCCGTCAGCCGAGCACCGACTCGAAGAAGTCGAGGTGCTCTCGGGCAACCACGGGCCAGGCGAACCGAGTCACCGCGCGCTCGCGGCCTCGCTCGGACAGCTCTCGGCGGCGGTCCGGGCTCTCCAGCAACTCCGACAGCGCCGCGGCCCAGGCCGAGTCGTCCGCCTCCGGCAGCACCCGCCCCGCGTCCCCCGCGGTGTGAGGGATTTCTCCGGAGTCGCTCGTCAGCACTGGCACTCCGCACGCGAACCCTTCCGCCAGCATCCGGCCAAACTGCTCCTTCCACCGGGGCGTCGTCTGGCTCGGCGCGCAGAGCACATCCATCGCGTTGAGCACTTGGGGCACCCGGGCGTGCGGCACGCCGGTGATGACTCGAACCCGGTGGCCTTGGCGTTCGGCCCAGGCGCGCAGGCTCGGCTCCAGCGGGCCTCCTCCCACGAAGAGCGCTCGCCAGGGCGTGGTGAGCCGCTCCAGCACGCGGCGCAGCAGCTCCACACCCTTCTCCGGCACGAAGCGCCCGAGGTACCCCACCACGGGTGGACCCTCCGCTTCCCACCCGAGCTCCCGCAGGAACTCCGCGCCCGCCGCCCGATTCGGTTGGAAGAGCTCCACATCCACGCCCATGGGGATATAGCGCGCCGGCCGCTGCGCATACCCGGGCCTGCCGAGCAGGTTCTGCTTCACCGTCTCCCCGAAGGCCACCCAGCCCGCCGAGCGCGACACCACGAAGCGCTCGAGCTGGGCGAACGGCGGCGGGTAGCGCTTGAACAGGTTCTGCGCCGTGGAGAACACGAGCGGCACGCGCCGGGGCGTCAGCAGCGCCACCTCCGCGCCCGCGAAGACGTAGGGCTCCTCCCACGAGTGCACCAGGTCCGCTCCGCTCGCCAGTTTCCGCCGCAGCTCCGGACCATAGAGGAACATGTGCGCCGAGCGGCTGAAGAGCGCCCGCACGGCCTCGATCTGGCTCGCCTCGCTGGCCTCGGGCTGGAGCGTGATGGGGCTGAGATCTCCATGGAAGAAGCGCGGCGCCACCGCCGTCACCTCCCAGCGCCCCGCGCCCACCCGCGCCATCTCGTTGGCCAGGCGCCGGTTGAGGGTGACCACGTACGAGTGCGAGACGCTGATCAGCCGGCGTGGCCGCTTCACGACGAGCCCTCGGTGCGCGGGAGCGCGCGGTAGATGTTCAGGATCTCCCGGGCGTAGCGCTCTCGGGAAAACCGCTCGGCCGCCGTCCGTCGCGCCGCCTGCCCCAGCCGCTCGCGCAGCCCCGCATCCCCCACCAAGGTCCGCATCGCCGCCGCCAGCGCTTCCGCGTCCCCCGAGGACAGCGTCAGCGCATCCACGCCCTCGGTGAGCTGCTCCGCGGCGCCGCTCGCGCGAGAGATGATCGCCGGCCTGCCGCACGCCAGCGCCTCCGCGATGGTGAGGCCGAAGGGCTCTCGGCGGGTGCTCGCGTGCACGAAGATGTCCAGCGCCCGGTACACCGCCGCGGGCTCGCGCTGGAACGGCACGAGCCCCACTCGCCCGCTCAGCCCCAGTTGCTCCACGAGCCCGCGCAGCTCCTCCTCGGAGAACTGGGAGTCCGGCGTGCGGTAGAGCGGCGCGCCCACGAGGTAGAAGCGCACGGGCCGGGTGGGCCGCTCTCGAACCAGGCGGGCCGCGGCCTGGAGAAAGAGGTCGTGGCCCTTCCAGCGCGCATAGGTGGCCACCAACCCGAGTCGCAGCGTACCCTCCGGCGCCGGTGGCAGCCCCGCCAGCGCATCCAGCCGTGAGCCCTCGCCCGGCCCCGGCGCGAAGCGCTCCACATCCACGCCGTTGTAGACGACATGGATGGGGACGGAGCCCAGCACCTCGCCAGCGTCCGTGCCCACCGCGCGAGAGTTGGCGATCGCCGCCGTCGCCAGGGCCCGCAGGCCCCGCAGGGCCCGGCGCACCAGCGGGCGCTCACCGATGAAGTCGTGGATGTGCCACACCCTCGCCACCGGCAGGCCCATCGTGGCGGGGCTCAGCAGGTGGGTCTTGATGCCATTGGAGTGGAGCAGCTGGGGCCGCAGCGAGCGGACCTCGCGACGCAGCGCATGCAGGTACCCCGCGAGCAGTCCCGGCACAGGCGCGAGGCCGCGAGCCAGTCCCCAGAGGGCCCCAGCTCCCTGCCCGCGAAGGCCACTGTCTCCCAGGGCCGAGAGCCGCTCGGGCAGCGGCAGCAGCCGCGAGTCCACCCCGAGCGCCCGCGCTTCATCCAACAGCGGCCCCTCGGTGCCGGCGAGCAGGTGCAGCGACAGCGCCGGATCAAGCCGGCGCAGGCACGCGAGCAGATCCAACAGCGCGCGCTCGGCCCCGCCCAGCACTCCCACGGGATTGAGGAAGAGGATGCGCAAGGCCCGGTGACCGAATCAGAGCGGCACCGGGCGGTCAAGCGGGACGCTAGTTGCAGTCCACGTCATTGTTGGAGTTGAACGGCTCGCCCGCGGCGATGTGCTCCATGACACCGCCCGTGCTCGGGCAGGCGGGCTCGAGATCGCCATCCGACGAGGAGATCAACCAGGTGTCCGCCGAGTCGCCCAGGTTGTTGTCCACGTCACCGGCGGCGTACACCAGGAAGGACCAGGTCTGCTCGTCACCGAAGAGGCCCGCGTTCACGTTCATGCCGTTGGCCATGCCCTTCGCGTCCCACCCAGTGCTGGTGGGGGGCACCACGGCAAACGTCACCGGGAAGTCCGAGAAGCGGAAGGTGTCCACGCCGACGCACTTGTCCACGGGGTGCAGCACCGCATCCACCTTGCTTCGGTCCTCGCTGGAGGAGCAGTTGTTCTCCAGGTGGTAGCTGTAGCGGTTGCCGCGCTCGGCGGCGAAGCCCGTGGAGTGGATGTCATCCGTGGGCTTCTTCTGCAGCGTGCGCATGCTGGTGAAGAGACTCTTGAGGTTGGTGGCCACCTCGGACTGCCGCGCGCGCGCCTGGAGTCGCAGGAAGCTCGGGATTGCGATGCTCGCCAGGATTCCGATGATCGCCACGACGATCATCAGCTCGATGAGGGTGAATCCACGGTGGGAGTGGCGGGTCGCCATGGGGGCTCCTTGAGAGGGACAAAGAACGTCGTGCCCTGTCGAGGGAGCAAGCGCCGAGCCATACGCTTTGTGTCAGCGGCCCGCGCGCGGTGGCGGAAACAGGCGATTTTCCGCGTCCAGCGCGCTTGTGTGAGATCCAACTGCCTTGCACGGATGATCCGATCGCGCGCCGCCGGATCCGTGGGGGCTGTCGTATGCACACTGGCTCTGCACAGTGCGTCGGAGCCGTTGTGTGTTCACCGTGGACTCAGACCCGCGTCGCACGCCGATGAGTGCCAGTGAACGACATGACCAAATTTGTCAGGAGGTGACACTTTTTGTCGGCGCCTCCAGGAGCGTGGCTCCACTGGAGGGCAATCTTTCCACTCGCGCCGCACGAGATGATCCGCGAGTGGATCCGCGCGGCGCGCTGGTGAGAACCGTATTACCCGATGGCCGCGCTTTTCGCAACAGCGCGGGGAGCCTTGCGTAGCCAGTGTCGAGCAGGCTCCTCGACGCGGTGGAAGAGCAGGAGGGAGAGGGCCACGGCGAGGGGCGCCACGAGCAGCGCGACGAGGTTGTGAGGCAGCGCCAGCGTGCGGGTGTTGAGGGCGAGCGCGTAGTTCATCATCGAGCCGTGGAGCAGATAGAGCGCGTAGCTGGCGCCGCCGAGCCGCACGAGCAGCCGCGTCCCCAGCGTCAACCCGTTGCCGGAGACGCCGCACGCCAGCAGCCAGATGCACACGGCGAACAGCGGGACGAGCACCCCCATCTGCACTCCCGCCGAGGGCTTGGGCGGCAGCCAGATGATCACCGCGGCGATGACCGCGCACGTGGCGAGCAGCCCCACGGTTCGCCAGCCCTGGCTGCCCTGGGAGGTGCGGCGGCAGAACAACAGCCCGAGGCAGATGCCCATGACGAACTCGTGCAGCCGGCCTACCGGCAGGGCGGACTCGGGCAGCAGGCTCCACACGCGCAGCGCCTGGACCACGAGCTGTGGAGCGCCGTGTGTGGAGAGCATCGAGGCGAGCTCTCCCGAGATGAAGTTCATCGTCCCCACGAGCCAGGCGCCCACGGCCACGCCCAGCAGCCGGCGTGAGCTCTGCCGCGCGAGCCAGGGGCCCAGGAAGGGGAACACCGCGTAGAAGAACGCTTCAATCGAGAGCGTCCACGCCAGGATGTTCCAGGTGGGGCGGCTCAGATCGAACCAGGACTGCGTCAAGGTGAGCGTGGTGACGGAGATGCGAGCCGCCTCCGTGGGGGTGGCGGCGGGCTGGGCCAGGTGCAGGAAGTGGATGAACAAGGGAAGGTCCACCACGAGCGCCAGGAGGTAGATGGGATAGATGCGCGCGAAGCGGGCCCGGTAGAAGTCCCACGCGGTGCCCATGAAGCCGCCCCGCTCGCCCAGGTAGTTGTAGGCGAGGATGAAGCCAGACAGGACGAAGAACAGGCTGACCGTGGTGAAGCCCGCCTCGAGCAAGCGCCCGAGGAACACCGGCGCGCTGGGCTCACAGGGAGGGCAGTAGAAGTGGTAGCCGACCACGCTCAACGCGGCGAAGAAGCGCAGCCCGGTACAGGCATCGAGCGCGGGGCGTCGGAGGGTGGGAGAGGGCGAGGAGGCCATGAATGAAAGCGGGCGCATCGTAGCAGCCCCGTGCCATCAGCGCGGGACGAGCCGCTGATATGCCTCAAGCACCGTGCGCGCGTGTGCCTGCCAGGTGAACCGACGAGCGCGCTCGAGCCGGACCTCGCGAGCGGGTGGGAGCTGCCGCTCGGAGAGCAGCGCGTCCAGGGTCGCCACCCACGCCTCCACATCACCGGCAGGACAGTAGAGGCAGGCGGTGTCTCCCACTTCGCGCAGGACGGGGAGCGCGCTGGCCACCACGGGAGCGCCACACGCGAGCGCCTCGATGACAGGCAGCCCGAAGCCCTCCGCCTCGCTGGTGACGAGCACGGCGCGCGCCCCGCGGTAGAGCCCCGCCAGCGTCGCCCGGTCCAGCTTCGGCGGCTGTAGCAGCGCATCGCTCATGCCCAGCCGTGCGACCTGCTCGCGCTGCGCGGGAGTCAGAGCACCGCCCTGCTGGACGAGCCGCAGCTCCGGGTGCCGGGCGCGCAGCGCGGCGAATACGGCGAAGAGCACATCCAGGCGCTTGCGCGGAATGGAGCTGCCCACGTGCAGCAGGTAGGGCCGTCCCCCAAGCGGTGCGAGGACGGTGCTGCTCGTGTCTCCTGGAGCGGGGTCGGGGCGGTACTCCGGAGACACTCCAGGCGGAGCCCAGACGAGCCGGCTCGGATCCACCACGCCGTGGGTGAGCAGCTCCGCGCGCACGGCCTGCGTGCCGTGGAAGACGACGGCCGCGCGCTCCAGGCCGAGGAGGGTTGCGCGAGCCATGAGCCGGAACCAGGCGGGGCGCGGCTCGCGATGCGGCTCGAGCACTGAGCGGAAGGTATCCAGGTCGTGGCAATAGACACCGGTGCGCCGCGCGGGCAGGGCGTGGACGAGCTGCGCGTATGAGTGATCCACCACGTGGAAGGCGTCATACCGGCCTCGCTCCAGCAGGGCGCGTGCGGGGTACGCACCGAAGCGCGTGAGCAGCCGATCCGCGTTGAAGGCCGTACGCCCGGGGAGTCTTGGCAGGCGCTGGATGAGGCGCGGGATGGGCGGGCGCACTGCCGCTACCTCCACCTCCGAGCGCAGCGCGGACAGCTCTTCCTCCAGCGCTTCGCCCACGAGGTCCATGCTGGGCCAGCCCTCCTCGCGCGGATCCATCAGCAGCGCGAGCTTCAGCGGAGCACCGGACCTCATGGGCGCCCACCTCCCTCAGGTGGCGCGGAGCCCAGCAGCGCCTCCATCGTGCGCTCCAGGGAGAAGCGCTCCCGGTACACCTCGGCCGCGCGAGAGCCCAGCGCCGCACGCTCCTCGGGCCTAGCCAGCAGTCGCTCGGCGGCCTCAATCAACGGCGCGGGATCCGTTCCCTCCACGAGGGCGACGGCGCCTAGCTCTCGCCAGAGGGGCTCGGTGAGGTGCCCGGTGTTGGTGACGAGCGGGCGGCCCAGGCCCAGGCTCGCCATGGTGGTGCCGCGCCGCGTGCTCACGCCATCCACATAGGGCTGGACGAGCAGCTCACAGGCCATCAGGTGCGCCGCGAGCGCATCGGACGCCAGGGAATCGCGGGAGAGGAGTTGGCGAGCCAGCTCGGGGTGGCGCTGAGCCAGTCCCTCCCGCCAGGCGTGGCTGCCCCGGCCCAGCAGCAGCACGCGGCGGCGCGGATCCGCGCGCAGCAGCGGGACGAGCACGCGCTCCAGCGGCCCCGAGAGCAGGGCGCCGTAGGTGCCGAAGTGTCCGAGGAGCAGCCCCTCGCCCAGCTCCGCGCGCACGCGAGCGGCAGCCTCGGCGGGCACCTGCGTGGGGAAGTTGCTGGGTACGGGGCGCCACTCGGCGCGGCGGCGGATCCGCGCGGGCAGGTGCTCGGCCCAGCTGGGAATGGACACGAACAACCGGTCCGCCGCTTGGGCCACCAGCCGCACCATCACCCGCGTGGTGCCCGCGAGCACCTGGTGGCGCAGCGGAGCGCGCGGGCTCCACGGGTACACCACCTCGTGGAAGAAGACCCAGCGCTCATCCTTGCGGCGCGCGGCGAACCACGCGCAGAAGGGCACGTTCATCGCCTTCAGTCCAAACGCGTGCGGCACGTACTGGAGCAGCAGCCGCCTCGGCGCCCGGCAGCGCTCCAACCCCCGCGACAGCCGGATCAGCCCCGCGGGCGTGAAGAGGCCCGGCGCGCGGTGCACGGTGACACCTTCCTCCCGCGTCTCCCCGGCCTTGCCGGGAGCCCACACGTGGACCTCCAGGCCTCGGCACGCCAGCTCCCGCGCGATCAGCCGCGTGTAGTCGCTGACGCCACCGGGCTCGGGTGGGTACTCGCCCGTGAGCAGGTGCCAGGCGACCTCCGAGGCAGGCGGGGGGGGACGGCTCAGGAAGCCTCCATGTCCCGGATGGCCAGGAGCTGGAAGGCATGTCTCGGGAATCGGGTGGCAAACGGCTCGGTGAGGCGTGACAGCAGGCCCCCCAGCCGGTGCGGGCGGATCCGGGGCAGGGCGTAGTCGCCGCGCAGGGGCTTCCACCCGCTCATGCCGATGACGCGGTAGCCGCGCAGCTCGAAGTCATACACCTCCCAGCCCGAGCGGTGGTGCTGGTGCACGTTGCCGTCCCACTCGTCCTGCGGCAGGAAGCCGTTGGGCGTGAAGAGGATGACCCGCTTGCGGGCGATGGACTCAAGCGTCTCCAGCAGGCGATAGCCGTCCGGCTTGTCGAAGTGCTCGATGACATCGAGCGCGATCGCCGCATCGAAGCTCTTCGGCCCGAAGAACTCCCCCACCTTCAGCAGATCCATGCAGTGGTACTCCTGGTGGATCCCCGCGGCACGGCTGCGCTCGATGGCCTTGTCGTAGCCATCCACGCCCACCGTGCGCGGGATGAGGTGCGAGAAGTGCTGGAGCGGCGAGTTGAACCCACACCCCACGTCCAGCACGCTGTCACACGTCCCCACGAGCGCGTCGCGCAGGGTGCGGTGAAACACCTCGTGCTCACCTACCAGCACCTCGCTCCGGAGGAAGTTCAGGATGGGGCCCGGTTGCATGCGGCGCGGGACCGTAGTCCTCGCGCTCCGGGAGTGTCAAAAGACTCGAACGGCTCTGGGGCGCGCCTCGCTCGGAAGGGGAGCGGGCACGCCGGCCCGTGCTTGAGAGCAGCGCCAGCCGCCGGTAGCATTCGAGGCTCGCGCGCGCTTCAGGCCTCGGCGGGCGCGGCCTGTCTCCGGATGAACGCCACCGCCGCCCCAGAAGTCGCAGTCACCGCCGCCGAGGTGAAGGCCCGCGCTCAGAAGGGAGTGTTCGTCCTCGTCGCGCGGACTCTGGCTTCCCAGGGCCTGCGCGTGGTCAGCGCCCTGGTCCTGTCGCGCCTGCTCTTCCCCAAGGACTATGGCGTCTTCGGCATCGTCTCCTATGCGGCCAACCTGGGCGTCTTCCTCGGAGACCTGGGGCTGAGCGCCGCCCTCGTGCACCAGTCCCACGAACCCACCCCGGAAGAGACCTCCACCATCTTCTGGGGCCACCAGCTGCTGACGGCGCTCCTCGTCGCCATCGTCGTCGCGCTGGCCCCCGGCCTCGTCGCGGGGTACGCCCTGGGGGCCCAGGCGCTCCCCATGGTCTACGTCCTGGCCGCGAGCCTGTTCTTCTTCTCCCTGCGCATCATCCCCCTCATGGCGCTGGAGCGGAGGCTGGCCTTCCCCGTCATCGCCCGCGCCGAGCTCATCGAGAACGTGGCGCAGGTGGTCACTACCCTCTCCCTGGCGGCGCTGGGGTGTGGGGCCTGGTCGCTGGTGGGCGGAGGTCTGGTGCGCGGCACCGTCGGCCTGCTGTGTATCTGGCAGGCCTCTCCCTGGCGGCCCCGGCTCACCTTTCATGGCTCCATCATCCGGCGGCTGCTGAGCATGGGACTGGCGTTCCAGCTCCCACCTTTGGTGGCCGCTTTCACCGCGGGCTGGGTGCCCCTCGTGGTGGGGCGCTACCTGGGCAAGGACGCGGTGGGCCTCGTCAATTGGGCCTGGGCCCTGGCCTCCACGCCGATGCTGATCAGCGTCATCCTCAACCGCGTGGCCTTCCCCGCCTACTGCCGCCTGCAGGAGGACCCTGTGGGCTTCGCCGAGTATCTGCGCACCTCGCTGCGGCGCCTGTCCGCCGCCTTGTGCCTGCTCATCCCCTTGGCTGTGCTCGCCGTGCCCGTGGCCGTGCCCCTGTTCTTCGGTGAGCGCTGGGTGCCCGCCGTCCCTCTGGTGCAGTGGTTCAGCATGGAGTGCATCCTCACCACGCTCATCGGCTTGCTCGCCACGGCGCAGAATGCCGGAGGCCAGCCCTGGCAGCGGCTTGCTGTCACCGTGGGAGTGGGCGTGTCCAAGTGGGCGCTGGCACTCTGGCTCGTTCAGCGCTTCGGGCTGATGGGCGTCGGACCCCTGGGGAGCATCGTCAGCCTGGGCGAGCTGGCCGCCACCGCCTGGCTCGTCACAGGGCTCAACCCCGCGCTCCGGGGACTCGTGGTGGAGGTGGTGGAGCCCGTTGTCACCGTGGGCCTGCTGCTGCTGGGAGTGCTGCTCGGCACGCCGTATCTCGTCCGCGAGGGAGTGTGGGCCCAGGGCTTCGCCGGCGGGGCGCTGTTCTGCGGCCTGGTCCTCGTGCGCGAGCGTTTGCCTGGGCCGCTGCCGCTGGTGGCCGAGCTGCGTACCATTGTCGCCCTCGTGCGGGCCCGGTTCCGGGGCGCGGTGCCTCGGGAGTCTTCGCCATGACGAAGCCCGATCTCGCCATCTCCATCGTCAACCACAGCAACCCGGAGCTGCTGCACGACTGTCTGCGCACGCTGTTCGCGACGACGAAGCAGTGCTCCTTCGAGGTGTGGGTGGTGGACAACGCCACCGATGGGCGCGGCGTGGAGGCCATGCGGCGCGACTTTCCCCAGGTGCGCTGGCTCTTCAACACGGAGCGCAAGGGCTTCTCCGCCAACCACAACCAAGTGCTGTCCCAGGCGCGGGCTCGTTACATCTGCGTCTTCAATGACGACACGATTGTCCACGAGGGGGCGTTCGACTCACTGGTGCGCTTCATGGACGCGAACCCCCGCGTGGGCATGGCCGGGGCCAAGCTGCTCAACGCGGACGGCACCGTGCAGAACTGCGCCTTCCGGGAGATGACGCTCGCCTCGGCGCTCTGGGACATCTGCTTCCTGCCGCGCCCGCTGCACTTCCTCAAGGTGCGGCACATCCACCCGGCGCAGTACGGCTACGAGCAGGCGCGCGTGAGCTGGGTGCTGGGCGCCTGCATCGTCGTGCGCGCGGAGTGTCTGCGCGAGGTGGGCCTGCTGGACGAGCAGCTCTCGCCGCTGGGCAACACCGAGGACACGGACTGGTGTGTGCGAGCGGGGAAGGCCGGCTGGGAGGTGGCCTTCTGCCCAGATGCCGTCATCACCCACCTCACGAGCCGCTCCTTCCGGCCTTCGGCCTCGGGCCCGGACAAGATCCGCGTGGAGCTGTGGCGCACGCGCCTGGCCTTCTTCCGCAAGCACCACGGCCGGCTCCACGAGCAGCTCTTGCGCTTCATCCTCGTGGGCACGCTGCCGTGGAACGCGTTCGTGCTGACGCAGACGTTGCTGCGGCGGCGCGTGAGCCTGAGCGATTACAAGCGGCAACTCTCCACCTTTGTGCGCATCTCCGAGATGGGGCTGCGCGCGCGCGTGGGGTAGGCGGCCATGCCCTTCTTCTCGATCGTCATCCCCACCTACAACCGGGCCCGGCTGCTCGAGGAGTCGCTGGCATCCGTCTTCGCTCAGGAGCTCACCGACTTCGAAGTGCTCGTGGTGGATGACGGCTCCACGGATGACACGCAGGCGGTGCTCGCGCGGTACGGCGAGCGCGTGCGCGCGCTGCGCCAGACGAACCAGGGGCAGGGCGCCGCGCGGAACCTGGGCATTCAGCACGCCACGGGCCGGTACATCGTCTTTCTGGACAGCGACGACTTGTGGTTCCCGTGGACGCTGGAGACGTACAAGCAAGCCATCGGCATGTACGGGGAGCCCTCGGTGGTGATGGGCACTCCCGCGCCCTTCCATCACCCGGAGGAACTGGGCCGGGTGCGCCGCGAGACACTCCGTGCTCATGCGTTCGCGGACTACTTCGCCACCGCGGAGGAGTCCTTCGTCCGCACCGCGTGTGTCATCGCCGTGCGCGCCGAGGCGCTGCGCCGGGTAGAAGGGTTCACGGCACGGCGCATCAGCGGCGAGGATCATGATCTGCTCTACCGCCTGGGCACGGAGCGTGGCTTCGTCTGCGTGGAGGCGCCGCTGGCGGTGGGCTACCGCCAGCACGGAGGTTCCTCCTCGAGGGAGCTCGAGCGGGGCTTCGAGGGGCTGTGCTACCTGCTCGAGCAGGAGCGGCTCGGCGGCTATCCAGGAGGAGCGGCTCGCAAGCGGGAGCGGCTGATGCTGATCCTCCACAATGCGCGGCACGTGACGCGGTGGCTGGTCGAGGGCGGGCGGCCGGAACTGGCGCTGGAGCTGTATCGCCGGAGCTTGCGAGGGCACCTCTCCGTGCCTCGCTGGCGTTACATGCTAGGCTTTCCACCGTGGATGGTCGCGTCGGTCCTGCGGCAACTCCGGCGTTGATGCCGCGCGGGTCTCAGAATGGATCTCTACTCTCTCTATGAAAGAGCCCAGTCCCGGCTGCGCGTCCAGGCGCTGGTGCTGCGCGGCTACCGCGGCTCCCGGCGCCTCCACGTAGGGCCAGGAGTCCGTATCAGCCGGCCGGATCTCCTGGAGATCGCCGACCGTTGCATCCTGGGCGCTCATGTCTCACTCCACATATCCGCGCTCTCGGCTCAGCACTCCCTGGGCCGTATCCAACTCGGCGCGCACGTCTTTCTGGGCGCCCAATCCATCATCGAGAGCACGAGCTCCGTCCAGATTGGCGCGGACACGATGCTCGGGCCCAATTGCTACGTCACCGACACCAACCACGGCATGAGCCTGGGCACCCCCATGCGCCTCCAACTGGGAACCACCAGTCCCGTGGTCATTGGAGAGGACTGTTGGTTGGGCGCGGGGGTCATCGTCCTCAAGGGAGTCACCATTGGCCGGGGGACGGTGGTCGCCGCCGGCAGTGTGGTGACCCGGAGCCTGCCGGAGAATGTCGTGGCCGCTGGCACTCCCGCGCGTGTGGTCCGGGCCAGGACGTGAAGTATTGGGCCGCTCAGCGGTTCGTCCCGAGCAGCCAGCGCCTCAGCCTCAGCCCCGGCTTCTCCACCAGCCGGTACGTGAGCGCCGACACCAGCAGCGTCGCCCCGATGAATGCCAGCAGATTCAGCCCCCAGCCGCCCAGCGTGAAGTGGCTTCGCTCGAAGACTCGCACCACCAGACCGTGCCAGAGGTACGCCCCGTAGGACGTCACCGCCACTGCGTAGACGGCTCGCCTCACGGGGGCCGGCAGCCGCACGGACTCCATTCCCACCAGCACCAGCCCGAAGCCCACGCTGAGCCCCGTGAAGACCCACAGCCGTGCAGCTCCCAGCAGCGTTGGGCCGCACAGCGCCAGCGTCATCGCCAGCACTCCAAGCCCCATGGCGGCGCTCGCCACCTTCCGCCACACGGCCCAGCCTTGCCAGCGTGGCGCCGTGCACGCCAGGAAGACGCCCACGGCCAGTCCGTCCAGGTGCAAGTGCGTGGGCCACTGGAGCACGGGGATCAGCTCCAGCACCGGCGTGTCCATGGGCAGCGTCCGCGAGACGAGCACCCGCCCCGCCAGGCTCGCTATGGCCGGCACCAGCCAGACCCACGCCGGCCACGCTCGGGCGCGCAGGCCGAACGCCAGCAGCGGGAGCACCAGGTAGAAGTGCTCCTCTACGCACAG
Source organism: Hyalangium sp. (assembly GCF_045802625.1). Classification (NCBI taxonomy): domain Bacteria; kingdom Pseudomonadati; phylum Myxococcota; class Myxococcia; order Myxococcales; family Archangiaceae; genus Hyalangium; species Hyalangium sp. The sequence continues at coordinate 16,230 of NZ_JBJMQP010000157.1, forward strand.
CGACCAGCTCTGCACGAAGTCCCGCAGCGGGCGGTAGTTCTGCAGGAAGAGCGCGTAGTGCCAGCCGCCTCCCACGAAGGGCGCTCCGAGCAGCCGCGGCTTGATGAACGCGTAGGTGCCCAGCACCAGGAAGTACAGCGGCAGGGTGCGCGTCCAGCGCTTCACCCAGAAGTGACGGAGCTGCGTCCCCAGTGGCGCATCCGCCCTTGCTGAGAACACCTGCCGCCCGATGAGGTACCCCGACAGCACGAAGAAGAGATCCACCCCCACCCAGCCGAACCGGGTGGCGCGTTGCAGAAGCGGGGGCAGCGCCTGGTAGATCTGCTCGGGAGCGTGGAAGAACAGCACCGGTAGGATCGCCAGCGCTCGCAGGACATCCAGCCCGTCCTGGCGCGCCTCGGCGGGCACGGAGGGCACCTCAGCCGATGCCCGCACGAGAGCAGGCGCTTGAGGAGGCGCATCTGAGTCCAGCGCCGGAGCCGGGCCGTCACTCCGCACGGGCTTCTCCCGGAAGCAACCGAACCAGCAGTGCCGGCGGCGAGTGCTTCAGCTGAAGCGCTCGCTTCTCCACAAGGTGCCACGACAGCGCCGCGAGAGCCACCACCACCGGTAGCGACACCGCCGCATTCACCCACCACACTACGTGGCCACCCATCAGCGCAGTGACCAGTTGCTGCACCGGGAACGCGTAGATGTACACGCCGTAGGACAAGTCCCCACGACGCGCGAAGCCCGCGAGCCGGCTTGGTAGGAAGGCCAGATACAGCACCAGGTACGCGCCGCAGCACCCCAGCGCGTGCTGGAACCCCACTCCCAGCCGCGCAGTCACCAGCAGCGCCACCCCGCACCCCAGTGCTACCCACGGGCTCAGCCTCACTCGCTCCCTGAACAAGTACAGCAGCAGGCCTCCGCCGAAGTAGAGGTACAGCTCCGGCCACAGGTTCAACCGGGGCCCCACATGCGGCACGAAGGGCACCAGCGCCGCTGCCACCCAGCCCGCCAGTGCCACCTGGCGCCGCAGCAGTCTCGCGGCTCCCAGGCCCGCCACGAGCAGGTAGAAGCCCACCTCGTACTTCAGTGTCCACAGCGAGCCATTCACTGCGCCAGGGTACGCATTCCCCTGGAACACCCCGGGCAGGTTCCACTGCGGCGCGTAGAGCGTGAAGTTACGCAACAGGTACAGGTACGTCTCCGGCGCTTGGAAGTATGTCCCCAGGGGCAGCCTCGTCAGCGCAGGCCCGAGCAGCAACGCACTTGCCAGGAGCACCACCCCCAGCCCCGGGAAGATGCGCAGTACTCGCGCCCACGAGTAGCGCGCCAGGTTCGGCGAGCGCTCATAGCTTTGAGTGATGAGCAGCCCGCTGATCACCAGGAACACCGCCACGCACAGCCGCCCCAGCGTCACTTGCCCCCGCGTGAAGTCCTCCAGCGGCTCTCGTGTCCCCAGGCCCTGGCCCAGTGGAAACGCATGCGAGAAGATCACCCCCGCCGCCGCCACGAACCGGATGAAGTCCAGGTTGTTACGCTTCCCGTCCAGACACTGCCGCAGGGTGGGGTAGGGAGACGAGGGGAGCATAGGACGGTGCAGTGCGCCGCGGCGCATTCTGGCCCGGTCTCCCTGCCCCTCAAAGCATCCAGGGAGCCGACCCCTCGATTTCAAGTGCCACCCCTCGAGAACCCTCCGTGCTATCCAGCACCTGGGCTGTCTTCTCCTCGGTGACGGCGTGTCTGGCCTTCGAGTCCTCCTCGGTATCCATCACCAGCTTGATCCGAACCTCGGCGCTCCCGGCGTCACCCTGGCCCTGGGGAGCGCGCTCGCCGAGCTCGGCTGCAACGTCTTCTACTACGGCTTTGATCAGGCCTTCCCGGGCGTCACTGCGTACTCCGCCTGGCACAACGTGCGCTTCCCCTGGGCGCTGTCCGCGTGGCTCGCGCGCAACGCCGGGCGCTTCGATGTGCTCGACATCACCACCGGCGACAACTGGCCCTGGGCGCGCCTGGGCCGTCCCGGTGCCCGGCGCCGCCACGCCCTCCTCACCCGCAGCCATGGCCTGGAGCAGGTTGTCTCCGAGCAGCTCCGCGCGGACGCTCGCGCGGGCCTGGCGCGCCTGAGCTGGAAGTACCCGCTGTACCACGGCGGCTTCCGGCTCTGGGAGGTGCGCCAGTCGCTCCTGCTCGCGGATCATGTGGTGCTCCTCAACCCCATGGACCGCGACTACGCGCATGAGCGCCTGGGCGTCCCCGGTGGCCGCATCTCTCTCATCCCCCACGGGCTGCCCGAGTCCTTCCGCGCGCTCCCGCCGCCCGAGCCCTTCGACGAGAGCCCCTTGCGCCTTGCCTTCGTGGGCTCGTGGATTCAGCGCAAGGGCCGGGAGGATGTCGTCGCCGTGGCGCAGGCGCTGGTGGAGCAGGGTGTGGCCTTCTCGCTCACGCTGCTGGGTACAGGCATGAGCGAGGCAGAGGTGCTCGCGGCCTTCCCCGCTCCCGTGCGCGAGCGCCTCCGCGTGCTACCTCGCTACCGCCACGCGGAGCTGCCGGAGCTGCTGCGCGCGCAGGAGGTGCTGCTCTTCCCCAGCCACGCCGAGGGTTATGGCATGGCGCTCGTCGAGGCCATGGCCTGCGGGCTCGCGCCCCTCTCGACGCCCGTGGGCGTGGCGCCGGAAGTCATCCGCGACGGAGAGACCGGGCGGCTGCTGTCCATCGGCGATGTGCCTGGCTTCACCTCCGCCGTGCGCGCCTGCGCCGAGGACCGGCGCTGGCTGCTCGAGGTGCGGCGGGCGGCGCAGGTCGCCGTACAGGGGATGACATGGAGGGAGGTGGCTCTGCGAACCCTGCGAGTCTACGAGTCGGTCCTCCGAGGCGAGGGGGAGCAGGCAAGCGAGCCACGCGCAGCCGGGTAATTTTCTGGAGCGAACATTGACGCGCCACGCCGCCCGCCGTCACCATGGCGATTGGCTCGGCCTCGATGATCACCTTCTTCGTCACCTTCCTCCTCTCGCTGATGGTTGCGCTGGTGCTCACGCTCGTCGTGCGCAACCGGGCCCTGGCGTGGGGCTGGGTGGATCAGGCCAACTCCAGCCGCAAGGTGCACGTCCGCCCCATTCCCCGTCTGGGCGGCATCGCCATCGTCGCCGGCTTCTTCGCGCCCTTGTGCGCGTTGTTCCTCGTCGACTCAGGCGTGGGCTACCTGTTCCGCTCCTACGAGACGCTCGTCTGGGGCCTGTTCTGTGGTGGCACCGCCATCGCCATGCTCGGCCTGTATGACGACCTGCATGGGGCGGGCGCCCGGCTCAAGTTCGGCGTCCAGTTCGGCGTGGCCATCGCCCTCTACATGCTGGGCTTCCGCGTCGAGCTGATCGCCAACCCGTTCGGGGCGGAGTTCTCCCTGGGCGTCCTCAGCCTGCCGTTCACGCTGCTGTGGATCGTCGGGGTCATCAACGCACTCAACCTGATCGACGGGCTGGATGGGCTGGCCGGAGGCGTGGCCTTCTTCGGCGTGGGCACCAACTTCATCCTCTCGCTGGTGCGCGGGGATGTCGTCATGTGCCTGCTGATGGCGGCGCTGGCCGGCGCCATCCTCGGGTTCCTCGTCTTCAACTTCAACCCGGCCTCCATCTTCATGGGCGACACCGGGAGCATGTTCCTCGGCTTCGTGCTCGCTGCCGTCTCCCTGAAGACGTCCACCAAGAGCGGCACCGCAGTGGCCATGCTCGTGCCCGTCATCGCTCTGGGCCTTCCCATCATGGACACGCTGCTGGCGATGATCCGCCGCTCCATCATGGGCCGACCCATGTTCAGCGCGGACAAGGAGCACATCCACCACCGCCTCATGAGCCGGCTGGTGCTCAGCCACCGCTCGGCCGTGCTGGTGCTCTATGGCCTGTGCGCCCTGTTCACCCTCACCGCGCTGGGCCTCAATTTCGCCAACAGCGCCCAGAGCGCCATGCTCCTGGTGGGCATGGCCGTGGTCATCTTCGTGCTCATGCGCAAGCTGGGGTACCTGGACCTGCGCCGGGCCGGTGCGGTGGGAGAGGCGCGGCGCAAGAACATCCGCCTGCGCTCGCTGGTGAAGGAGTACTCCCGGGCGATCCGCGCCGCCCCGTCGCTCCCGGCGGTGTGGGACGCCGTGCGCCCGCTCGCGGAGGCGCTGGATGTGGCCCGGCTGGAGCTGCGCCTCCAGCACCAGCGCGACGGGCACACCGAGGGCATCGTCTTCGAGACTCTGCGTCCCGCGGGCTCCGCCCTGTCGCTGGACATGCGGGTGGAGATCAAGGAGGCGGAGCAGCCGCTCGGTTGGCTCAGCCTGTCCTGGAGAGATGGGCGCGCGGAGCTGAGCCGGGATGAAGAGCTAGCCGTGGAGCTCGTCGCCGATGCCGTGGCCGAGCGCGCCGCCAGCCTCATGGCCCTCGCCGAGGCCGAGCCGGGCCGTGTCGTAGCGCTGAGGCGGTGACGCGCGTGGGCGCGCGGGACTTCCTGGCGCTGCTCCACGCGTGGCCGGAGGCTCCGGCGGGCACTCCTCCAGTGGAGGCCGAGGCCTTCGTTCGAGCCGCCGCGCGTCACGGGCTCGCGGGCTTCGCCGTGCATGCCTCGGAGCGGGCGGGGTGGGTGTTGCCAGCGGGCGCCCGCGAGCTGCTGCGCCGCGAGTCCCAGAGCAGCGCCGCGCGTGCCATCCGGGTCCATGCGCTCCTGCTGCGCTCGCTGGATGCGCTCGCCGCGGTGGGGGTGGTGCCCGTGGTGCTCAAGGGCACGGCGTTGGCGCGGCGGCTGTACCCGGAGCCCTTCCACCGGGCCACCACGGATGTGGATCTGCTCGTGGCCGGAGCGCAGGTGGAGACGTCCTCGCGCGCCTTGGAAGGCCTGGGGTTGAGGCGGGCGCCTGAGAAGCCAGGGCATGGGGGAGAGCACTCGCATCACCTCGAGTTCGAGGGCCCCGCCGGGCTCGTGGAGCTGCACTTCCGAGCGCTCGTGGGGTACGGACAGGCGCTGGAGGCCGATGCGCTGCTCGCCCAGGCCGAGGAGGGTGAGCTGGAAGGGCGGCGCGTGCGCTACCTGCGCGCGGAGGAGGAGTTGGTGTACCTGTCGCTCCATGCGAGCAACCACCTGCTCCAGCGGCTCGCGTGGCTGTTCGATTTGAAGCTGCTGGTGCTAGCGAACCCGCGGCTGAGCTGGCCCCGCGTGGTGGAGGTGGCGCGTGCCACGGCGCTGCCGCAGCTGGCGTGGTACGCGTTGGAGGCCGCGAGCCGGCTGCTGGGAGCGCCTCTTCCGCCGGAGGTGCTCGCGGAGCTGGCCCCCCCGCGCTGGCAGCGGCTGCTGGCCTCCCGGTTCTTCTCCGAGGAGCAGTTGCTGGGCACCTCGCTCGTCGAGCACCGGGCGGGGTGGGCCGCCGCGAAGCTCCTGCTCGCGCCTCGTGCAGGCCCGATGGCTCGCTACGCGCTGTGGCGGCTCGGGGAGGCCCTCCGCGCGCGGCTCCCGAGGGCGCCGCGACGGTGAGGCCTCAGCTCACTGCTTCTTCAAGACGAAGATGTGGCAGTCCCCGCCCTTGAGGCCGCGCAGCAGGGGGCCCACGAGGCGGGTGATGAGCTGGTAGAGCGGGCGGCTGCCCGTGGGATGGGGCTGGTTGAAGGTGTGCTCGACGAGCTGGAACCCCGTGTCACGCAGCATGCGCTCGAGCATGAAGGTGTGGATCGGGGTGATGTGGGTCGGGTCGTTGAAGCGCGGGTTCCGGCCGAACATCCGCAGGTTGCCGGTGGCGAGGAACTGCAGGCGCGCGGGCACGTTCTCGATGTTGGGCGTGGTGAGCACCATCACCCCGTGGGGCGCGAGCAGCTTGTGACACTCGCGCAGGAAGGCGCGCGGGTTCTCCAGGTGCTCGATGACCTCGATGGCGGTGATGCCCTCGAAGGGGCCTGGGACATGGGCGCTGAAGGGCTCGTTGAGATCCGCGACGCTGAGGGGCGCGCCGCTGAAGCGGTAGAAGGAGGTGTCCCGCTCCACGGCGGTGACGCTGTAGCCCAGGGAGACGAGGCGCGAGGCCCAGGCACCCGAGCCGGCACCGAGATCCACCACCCGCGCAGGGGCGGGCAGGTGGCGCTGGAAGACAGCCGTCACGGCCTCGTGCATTCCGGGGACGGTGCGGGCCTGGAGTTCCGAGTGATTCTCCGGAGCCTGGGCAGAGGATGTGCTCATGGAGCCTCCTGCGGCGGGGAGCATTGGGCGGTGGATGAAACCATGGCTCAGCGGCATGTCCAACCCAGCTCCGCCAGGACGCGCGAGCGCTCTTCGGGCGGGCGCTCCCGAGCGCGAGTGTCACCTGCCGAGGAAGGGAGCGCACGCACGCATTGCGCCCTGGGAGGTGTCTCGCTAAAGGTCTGCCACCATGGCTCCGAGCCTGTTCGATACCTTTCGCACCCTGGCCTCCTTCGATCCTCCGCGCCGGTCGCTGAAAGGCGCGCCGTGGGAGGAGTACACGGATTGGGCCATTGCCCAGGGGCTGGCGCCGCTGGCGGCCTACAACCTCGAGTACCGGCTGGGCGGTGCGGACTCGCCGGAGTGGGTGCGCGATCGCCTGCTCTCCATCTACCAGGGCTCCGTCAACGACAACGTGATGAAGCTCGTCAACTTCAAGCAGATCGTCGACGAGCTGGAGGGCCGCAAGCTGCTGGTCATGGGCGGGGCCGCCTTCGCCGAGGCCATGTATCCGCACGTGGGCTTCCGGCCGGTGCTGGACATCCACGTGCTGCTCAAGCGCGTGGATGTGGACGGCTTCTCCGGCTACCTCTCCCAGCACCACTTCAAGCCGGAGAAGGATGAGACCCACAGCGGCGCAACCCGCCTGCTGTCGGACGGGCGCACCGCGATTTATCTCTTCGCGGACGTGCTCGGCCCCAACCGGCGCGAGGAGTTCCAGGGCATCTTCGACCGGGCCAGGCCGTGGAAGGTGTACGGCCCCTCCATCTACCGGCCGGACCTGGAGGACGCGCTGCTGCTGCTCTGCCTGGAGCACGCGCGCCAGGGCTACCAGGTGCCGTGGCTGTCCTTCGTGGACCTGCGGGAGCTCGCCACCGGCGCCACCTCCATGGGCGGCCTCTACTCGCGGCCGCTGGATCTGGCGGCGCTCCAGGAGCGGGCTCGGGCCTGGCGGCTGGAGCGAGCGCTCTACACCTCGCTGTCCATCGTCGCGCGGCTCTTCCCCGAGACGGCGGGGGCGGTGGAGGCGGCTCGTCCGCAGCTGCGCCGCGCCACGCAGCAGCTGCTGAACCGGCTCGTGGTGGAGCCCGTGAGCGTGCCGGGCAGCCTAGGGGTGCTCCGTGGCGCGGATCGCCTCCGCCGCCTGCTCACCGGGCAATGAGCCCTCGCCCGCCTTCCTGACAGGCGCTGGAGGCGGTCACTGGCTTTCCCTGGTCGCGCGCTCGTCGTAAGAGACGGGGGCGCCAGTTGCCACGGGAGTCTCATGCGCATCGCCATCATCGGAACGGGTTATGTCGGGCTCGTCGCGGGTACCTGCTTCGCGGACTCGGGCAATGACGTCACCTGCGTGGACATCGACGAGCGGAAGATCCGCGCGCTCCAGGCGGGCGAGGTGCCCATCTACGAGCCGGGCCTGGAGGAGCTCATCCGCAAGAACGTGCGCGAGCGGCGGCTCTCCTTCACCACGGAGCTGGCGCCCGCGGTGGGGCCGGCGCAGGTGGTGTTCATCGCCGTGGGCACTCCCGAGGGCGAGAGCGGGGACGCGGATCTTCAGTACGTGCTGGCCGCCGCGGAGCAGATTGGCCGGGCCCTGCGCCAGTACACGGTGGTGGTGGACAAGAGCACCGTGCCGGTGGGCACCGCGGACAAGGTCCGAGAGGCCATCTCCCAGGTGACGAAGGTGGAGTTCGACGTGGTCTCCAACCCCGAGTTCCTCAAGGAGGGCGCGGCGCTGGAGGACTTCCTCAAGCCGGACCGGGTGGTCATCGGCGCGGACTCCGAGCGGGCGCGCCGCCTCATGGGCGAGCTGTACGCGCCCTTCGTGCGCACGGAGAACCCCATCTTCTACATGGACACGCGCTCGGCCGAGCTGACGAAGTACGCAGCCAACGCGATGCTGAGCACGCGCATCTCCTTCATGAACGACATGGCCGCGCTCTGCGAGAAGGTAGGCGCGGACGTGGACTTCGTGCGCAAGGCGCTGGGGGCGGACCGCCGCATCGGCTACCCGTTTCTGTTCCCGGGCGTGGGCTACGGCGGCTCGTGCTTCCCCAAGGACGTGAAGGCGCTGGTGGCCACCGCTCGCGAGCATGGGCTGGAGCTGGATCTGCTGCGCGCCGTGGAGCGCACCAACGAGCGGCAGAAGAAGCTGCTGGTGAACAAGGCGCTCAAGCACTTCGGCGGCTCGTTGGCGGGGCGCACCTTCGGCGTGTGGGGCCTGGCCTTCAAGCCGAAGACGGACGACATGCGCGAGGCGCCCTCCATCGAGGTGATCGAAGGGCTGCTGGGCAAGGGCGCCCAGGTGGTGGCGCATGACCCGGTGGCCGAGCGCACCGCGCGGCGCTACTTCGGAGACCGGATCCGCTACGCCTCGTTTCCCTACGAGGCGCTGGAGGGTGTGGACGCGCTCTTCATCGTCACCGAGTGGAACGAGTTCCGCCACCCGGACTTCGAGCGGATGAAGGCGCTGATGAAGGCGCCCATCATCTTCGATGGCCGCAACATCTACGATCCGGCCCGGATGCGCGAGCTGGGCTTCACCTACCAGACCATCGGCCGCCGATGAGGCGAGGCGAGACACGAGGGCCGCGCCAGGTTTCGCGGGCCTGAGGGCTCAGCGGGCCAGGCCGCAGGCCACCTTGCCCTCGTCGGTCTGGTAGTTGTCGCAGGTGCACTGATTCGCGTTCAGCAGCTCGTCGCACTTGTCCTCGTCCGAGGAGGTGGGCTCGATGACGGCCTCGTCGTTGGCGGCGCGGCGGACACACAGCTCACGCTCGACGGAGTTGGTGTTGCAGTCGCACAGCTTCTCGGACAGCTGGCGGCAGGCGCTCTTGCAGCCAGTGAGGCCAAGGAGGGCGAGGGAGAGCACGGCGATGGCGACAGGACGGCGCATGGGTGGGCGGAACATGCCAGATGGGACCCGGGATGCAAGCCGAGTCCCACGCGAAGCGTCAGCCACCAGCCCAGGTTGCCTGCCTGCTCCTGTCCTGGGGTGAAGGCGGTTTTCCCTCGCTCCGTGCGATAGTTCCGGGGCGTTCATGGCCCCAGCCTCTCGCCTCACCTCCCGGTACATCCTTGGCGCCGAAGCAGTGCTGGCGGGGCTCGTCGTGTTCTGTCCGCTCGCGTTGGGCGGAGCGCCCTCGTGGGTGCTCGGGCCAGTGGTGGGGATGGCGACGCTGGCCTTCGTGCTGGCCGCGGTGGGCGCACGGCGGCAGGGCCACGCGCTGCATGTGCCGTGGCTGGCGCTCCCGTTGGGGGTGGGCGCGGCGCTGTGCCTCGTGCAGCTCCTCCCGTTGCCCGCGGGCCTGCTCGGGAGGGTGAGCCCGGAGGCTGCCTCGTTGCGCGAGTTCGCGCTGGTGCCTCTGGGCCTGTCATCCGCGCGTCCTGTCTCGCTGGATCCGCCGGCCACCTGGCGCGAGCTGGCCCGCTCCCTGGCGTACGCGCTGCTCTTCATCGCGGCGGTGGAGGTGTCACGCTCCCGGCGCTCGCGGCGCAGGCTGTTGGCCACGCTGGCCCTCACGGGAGCCTCGGTGGCGTTGATCGGAGTGCTGCACGAGCTGCTGAACCTCACGCTCCTGTTCGGCGTTCTTCCCTTTGCCTACGCGCGGCCCCCGCTGGTGACGCCCTTCGGCAATCCCAACCACCTGGCGGGCTTCCTGGGGCTGTCCTCCACGGTGGCGCTGGGCCTGGCGCTCACCAGCGAGCGGCGAGGGCGCGCGGTGCTCTTCGCGGCGATGGCGTTGCTCTCCGGCGCGGGAGTGCTCCTGTCCCTGTCACGAGCGGGGATCCTCTTCTTCCTGCTGGGGCAGGGAGTGCTGGCGGTATGGGCGCTGCGCGAGCGCCAGGGCTCGCGGAGAGGGGAGCGCGGGCCGCGGGCGTGGGGCCGGGGAGCCGCCGCGCTGCTCGTGCTCGGCGCGACGCTGGCGGTGGGGGGCTACGTGGCGTGGGAGAAGCTGGTGGAGGAGGCCGCCAGCGCGGACAGCGTGGAGAAGCTGCGCCAGAGCAAGGTGGACCTCTGGCCGATGATGGCCGGCGCGGCGCGCGCCTTCCCGGTGCTGGGCATGGGACGCGGCGCCTTCGAGGCTGCCTTCCCGCGCTACCAGACCGAGCCCAATCCGAACACGCTGACACACCCGGAGAACGCGGTGCTGCAGCTCGGGGCGGAGTTCGGAGTGCCGGGGCTGGTGCTGCTGGCCGGGCTGGTGTGGGGCTTCGTGCGGCTGCTGCGCCGGGAGCGGCTGGGGCGCTCGGACGTGGCGGTGCTCGCGGGAGTGGCGGCGCTGGGGCTCCACAACCTCTTCGATTTCAGCCTGGAGCTGCCCGCCTGCGCGGTGGCGGTGTGGGTGTCGCTCGCGACGGTGGCCCGGCCGGAGGAGCGCGAGGGCGCTGAGGCGTCCGGGGGAACGTGGCGGCTGTCTCCCATGAGGGGGCTGGGCATCGCCGCGGTGCTCGCGGTACTGGCCGCGGTGGCGCTGGGGCCCGGGCGGTACACGCTCTCGGCGGCGGAGGAGGAGCTGGCAGGGCTCATCCGGGCCCGCGCGCCGCTGGCCGATGTTCGGGCGCGGGCGCTGGTGCTGATGGATCGGCACCCAGCGGACTATCTGCTCTATGGCCTCGTGGGCTCGGCGTATTCGACGGGAGGGAAGGCCACCGCGGGGGATGCATTGGCCTTCGTGAACCGCGCGCTCTACCTGAGGCCGATGGATGCCGCCGCGCACCGCGCGGCCGGGCGGGCACTGCTGACGCTGGGGCGTCGGGGGCAGGCCTTCCTGGAGTACCGGCTGGCCTACGAGTCCGGAAACTCCGAGGTGTTGGGCCGCGAGGCCTTGGATCAGTCGCGCACGTTGGAGGAGTTGCAGGTACTCAGTCCCGCTCAGCCCCGAGAGGTGGCCTCGCTGGCCGCGGCGCTGATGGCGCGCCCGGGACGCCAGGAGCAGGCACTGGCCTGGCTCGAATGGGCGCGCGAGCACTTCGAGACGATGCTGAGCGACCACTCGCCAGAGGCCCCGCGCCTGCGCTTCGGCGAGCGGGACCTGGATGTTCTGTGGGACCAGGAAGCGCGGCTGCGAGTGGCGCGCGGTGAGCTGAGCGAGGCGGAGGCCCTGTGCGCCGAGCTGGAGCGCCGGGCCCCCGACGCTCTCGAGCCTTCGTTGCTGCGGGCCGAGGTCCTCCGGGCTCAGGGCCGGCGAGAGGAGGCGATCCAGCTGCTGGAGCGGCTTGCGCCTCGGTTCCCGGGGAAGGTGGAGCTGTCCTTCCAGCTGGCGAATCAGCTCCTCGATGCGGGGCTGACGCGGCGGGCGAGGGAGGTGCTCCAGCAGGCCAGCCCCTTTGTCGCGGACTCCGCGCGGCGGGCGCGGCTGCTGTACCTGGAGGGCTTGAGCTACGAGCGGGAGGGACTGTTCTCACGCGCGCTGGAGCGCTACCAGACGGTGGCGAGGCTCATGCCCGCGCCGGAGACACACTTCACGGTGGCGCGGCTGCACGAGTCCCTCCATCACTACGGAGAAGCGGCCCGAGAGGTGAGAGAGGGCTTGCACCTGCTCCCAGCGGGAGCGCACCAGGACGAGGAGACATGGGTGGCGCGGCTGGAGACGGAGGAGCGCAAGCTGCTGGAGACCCAGCGGCAGGAGTTGCTGGAGGATCCGCACAAGCAGGACATGGTGGAGCACCTGCTGGAGACGACCTCCGACACGCCTTGAGGGTGACGCTGAAGGCTCGTCATTGATCAACTCTGCCGGTCATGGGTGAGCTCGGTCCGTCATCCCTCACCCAAGCTCGAGGGCCTGGCTCGAAGCATGTCTCGCCAAGCGGGCCTCACTGCTGGAAGTCGTAGACGCTGCCGAGCTGGAGGAGGCGGGTCAGCTCATCGAGCGCCGTCATCGTCTCGCGCACGAGCTTCGGATCCTGCAGATCCTTCGGGTACAGCGTCTCGCGGTAGTGCTTCTTCACCCAGGTGGCGAGCGACTCGTGGAGCGCCTGAGAATAGAAGACGTTGGCCTTCACCGCGGCGCGCTCGGCGTCCGTGAGCCAGATGCGCTGGCGCAGGCAGGCCGGGCCACCGCCGTTGTTCATGGACTGGCGCACGTCCAGGTAGTGCACCGCCTTGACCGGGTTCTCCTCGGCCACCACGCGCTCCAGGAAGCGCCGCGCTGTCTCCAGCTCCCGGCTCTCGATGGGTGCCACGATGGCCATCGTGCCGTCCGGCAGCGTGAGCACCTGCGAGTTGAACGGGTACGCCTTCACCGCGTCCTTCACCGGCAGCTCCGCCTGCGTGGCGACGATGGAGGTGAAGCCAGAGCCCAGCTTCTCCCGCAGCGTGTTCAGCAGGCCGGGGACGTCCACGAACGCCAGCTCATGGAGCATCAGGAAGCTGCCATTGCCCACGCCCAGCACATCCGTGTGGAACGCGCCCGAGTCGATGCCCTCCGGGTGCTGCTGCGGGAAGAGGGCGCGCTCCGGCTCGATCTTGTGCAGCCGGGCCAGCGCCTGGCTGGCCTCCAGCGTCTGCCGGGCGGGGAAGCGCTTGGGTCCGGCAATGTCCTTCCATGCACTGCGCCCCCAGGCGAGCAGGTGCACCGCCGCATGGCCAGGCGTCGCGAGCCGGGTATGGTTGGCGGCGCCCTCGTCCGCGAAGTGGCCGCCGCCGGGCAGGGGCGCGTGCACGGCGAACCGCGCCTCGTCCGCGAAGATGGACCGCAGCACCGAGTACGTCGTCTCCGCCTCGATGGCCCGGTGGAACATCTGCTGGAGGTTGGCGGGCGTCAGGTGCATCCGGTGGTCCGCCGTGTCCTCGGAGGGCGCACACGTGGCGGCGTTGGCCGTCCACATGGCCGCGGCGCTGGAGGTGAGGCGCAGCAGGTGCTCGCCCTCGCGGGCGGCGCGGGTGATGACCTCCTCGTCCGTGCCGGTGAAGCCCAAGAGCCGCAGCGCCCTCAGCGAGGGACGCGGCTGGGGCGGCAGCACCGCCTGGCCCACCCCCAGGCCCGAGACGAAGCGCATCTTCTCCAGGCCCTGGAGGGCTGCCTCGCGGGGGTAGCTCGCCTCGCCGCTGTGGGAGGTGGAGGCCAGGTTGCCGACCGAGAGGCCGCCGTAATTGTGGGTGGGACCGACGAGACCGTCGAAGTTGTACTCGCGCATTGGGATATAGAACCGCGGCTGTGGAGCACCCACCCTTAGCAAAGCGGCTGAAGCGTTTCCTCCGCTACCTGCTCGTCCGGGCCGCGTTGGCCCTGGTCCACCCCATTCCCCTCGGGGTGGCGCGGTGGCTGGGTGTGCGCTTCGGGACACTCGCCTTCCTCGTGGCCGGGGGCGAGCGCCGCAAGGCCCTCAAGTCCCTGGCTCGGGCCTTCCCCGAGAAGACCGAGGCGGAGCGGCTCGCCCTGGCCCGCGCCAGCTTCCGCCACCTGGGCGCCGCCATGTTCGAGGTGGGCTGCACCGCCGCGCTCGATCGGGAGCTGAAGCAGTTCGTGGCGTGGCCAGAGGCGGACCGGAGGGTGCTGGAGGCGGCGCTCGCCCGGGGCAAGGGCGTGGTGTTCGTCTCCGGGCATGTGGGCAACTGGGAGCTGCTGGCCCGCCGCGTGGCCTGCGAGGGCTTCCCCTGCCAGAGCATCGCCAAGGAGACCTCGGATCCGCGGCTCACGGCGCTCGTGGAGCGCTTCCGGGAGCGCGGCAAGGTGCGCAGCATCTGGCGCGGGCAGGACGGCGCGGCGCGGCACATGCTCCGAGCCCTGAAGAACGGCGAGATCCTGGGGCTGCTCATCGATCAGGACACGAAGGTGCAGTCCTTCTTCGTGCCCTTCTTCGGAGAGCTGGCGGCCACGCCTCGGGCTGCGGCGGATCTGGCCATCCGCACCGGAGCGGCGGTGGTGGTGGGCTTCTGCCAGCGCGGGGACGCGGGCTATCGGCTGACGATGGAGGAGGTGCCCCTGCCCGCCGAGCAAGACCGGGAGGCCGCGGCGCTGGCGCTCACGGCCGCGCTCTCCCAGCGGATTGAAGCGGCCATCCGCCGCGCCCCCGAGCAGTGGGTGTGGATGCACCAGCGGTGGAAGACCCGGCCCGAAGGTCAACCCGCGACACTGCCCACGGGAGCGGCAGCGCCCGCTGCGGCCCGGTGATAGGAAGAGCCCTGTGCCGCGCCTCCTGCTCCCCAGCCTCCTGGTTCTCCTGGCCGCCTGTGGCCCGCGCCACGAGCCGGCCGGCACGGCCGAGGCTCCACCTCAGGTGGTGCTCCACGGTGTTCAGCTCCAATCCTTCGAGGGCGATCAGCTCGTCCTCGCGGGCCGGGCGGCGAGCCTCACCTACCAGCGCACCGAAGGGGCGGTGTCGGCCACCGACACGCTGCTGCGCATCCCCGGCCAGCGAGGCGCCGAGCAGCGCGCTCCCGCGGGCCCGCGAGGTGGCATGGAGATCCGCGCCCCGCTGATGGAGGGCAGCCTCTCCTCGCACCAGCTCACCGCCTCCGGAGGCGTGGTCATCCGCACCGCCGAGGGCATGGTGGCGCGCACGCCCCAGGCCACCTATGACGCCCCCGCCAGGCGAGCCCGAGGCAAGGATGGTGTGGCGGTGCAGGGGCCGGACTACGCCCTGCGGGCGGACAGCTTTGATCTGTCCTTCGCGGACGGGACGTTCACCTTCGAAGGCTCCACGCGGACCGTGGTGGGAGGGGCCCAGTGATCTCGTTCCTGGCGATGGCGTTCTTCCTCGCGCAGCCCACGGCCCCAACGGGCGCGACGGACGGCGGGACGCGGCCTCCCATGCTCGGCAACGTGGCGTTGAACAACCCGGTGGAGATCACCGCGAAGCTCATCACCGGGGAGCGCAGCTCGGCCACCTTCACCGGGGACGTGCACGTGAAGCACCGCACCCTGGATCTGCACTGCGACAAGATGGTGGCCTACTACACCGCCTCCCGCGAGGTGACTCGCGTGGAGTGCACCGGCAACGTGCAGGCTCAGGACGGCGACCGCCTCGCCAAGGGCGAGCGCGCCGACTACGACGTGCCCAGCGGTGTGCTCGTGGTGACAGGCTCGCCCGAGGCCCGCCAGGGCACCACGTACCTGTCGGGCACGAAGGTGCGGCTCACGCTGGGCAGCGAGCGGCTCGAGGTGGAGAACGCGCGCATCATCGTCGAGACGGCCCCCACGGGCGCCCTGAAGAAGGGCGGCAAGACAGGCGCGAAGAAGCCATGAGCGGCGCGCGGCTGTGGGCCGAGGGCCTCCAGAAGAGCTACCGCAAGCGCCAGGTGGTGCGCGGCGTCTCCTTCAACGTGGCCCAGGGCGAGGTGGTGGGCCTGCTGGGCCCCAACGGCGCCGGGAAGACGACGAGCTTCAACATGGTGGTGGGGCTCGTCACCCCGGATGCCGGCCGCGTGCGCGTAGAGGACGAGGAACTCACGCACCTGCCCATGCACCGGCGCGCCCGCCGCGGCCTCGGCTACCTGCCGCAGGAGGCCTCCATCTTCCGCAAGCTCTCGGTGCGCCGGAACTTCCTGGCCGTGCTGGAGCTCCAGAAGGGGCTGGACCGCAAGGCCCGCGAGGCGCGCGCCCAGGAGCTGATCGACGAGTTCGGCCTGGGCCACGTGGCGGACGCGCTGGGAGAGACGCTCTCGGGCGGCGAGCGGCGGCGCGCGGAGATCGCCCGCTCGCTCATCCCCAACCCCCGCTTCATCCTCTTCGACGAGCCCTTCGCCGGCGTGGACCCCATCAACGTGGGAGACCTCCAGCGGCAGATCGCCCTGCTCAAGCAGCGCGGCCTGGGCGTGCTGATCACCGACCACAACGTGCAGGACACGCTCGGCATCTGCGACCGCGCCTACATCATCGCCCAGGGGCAGATCCTCGAAGAGGGCACCCCCACCGCCATCGCCGAGTCCCCTCGGGCGCGCGCCGTCTACCTCGGCGAGCGCTTCCGCCTGCAAGCGCCGTGAAACCTGGCCCGAAGGGGAGCCGAGCCCCAGCCCCAGAGCGGGCGTGCGCGCCTCGCCACACCGCCTCTGCGCAGGTTGGCCTACCCTTTGCGTCGACGGTTGAACACCTTCGGGAAGACCCCAAAGGTCCGCTAAATCCATGATTCGATTGTGGAAATCCGTCAATGCAAGCAAGGGGCCATGTTCTTGGGCACTAGACGAATGGAGGGGGTCTTGCTAGGTTGGCACGGTCCTTGATGGAAGCTACGTCAAGGCCATGTTTCGTTTGGCTGGGAGCCCTAGTCCATGGCGATGGAACTCAAGCAAAGCCTGAAACTCTCGCAGCAGCTGGTGATGACACCGCAGCTGCAGCAGGCGATCAAGCTCCTGCAGCTGTCGAGGATGGAGCTGCTGGAGCAAGTCCGCGAGGAGATGGAGCAGAACCCGCTCCTGGAGCAGCCAGACGAGCAGGCGCCGCTGGATGTAGCCGAGAAGGAGCCGGGCGAGGCCTCGCTCGAGGCGGCCAACGTCGAGGTTCCCCGGGATCCCGAAGCGTCGATGGTGGGCGACAGCACCCCCGAGTTCAAGGGCGACTCGGACAACCCGCCGGAGATCGACTGGGAGGCCTACCTCAACAGCTACCAGTTCAGCGAGCAGACCACCGCCTCCAACAAGGGCAACGTGGCCACGGAGGACATGCCGTCCTTCGAAGCCAACATGGTGAAGAAGGAGGACCTGGTCGATCATCTCCAGGCGCAGCTCGGCATGTTGAAGCTGAACGAGGCCGAGCGCCGGGTGGCGATGCTCATCACCGGCAACCTGGATGATGACGGCTACCTGAAGCTGCCGGACGTGGAGGGAGATCCGCTGATCCGCCTGTGCAACGAGGCGGATGTGCCCATGCACGTGGCGGAGCGGACGCTGCGGCGCATCCAGAGCCTGGACCCGAAGGGCTGCGGCGCTCGGGACTTGCAGGAGTGCCTGCTGATTCAAGTGCGGGCGCTGAAGGAGAAGCACGCCTCGCTGCTGGGGATGATGATCAAGCGGTACATGAAGTACCTGGAGAGCAAGAACCTGCCGGCCATCGCCAAGGAGCTGAAGATCACCCTGGAGGAGGTGGTGGAGGCGACCCGGCTGCTGCCCAAGCTGGATCCGAAGCCGGGGCGCAACTTCAGCGGGGATGACGCGCCGTACATCACCCCGGACGTGTTCGTGTACAAGATGGGGGACGAGTACACGGTGGTGCTGAACGATGACGGCCTGTCCAAGCTGCGCATCTCCAGCACGTACCGGAACGCGCTGAGGAACGGCGCGGTGTCGCCGGGGCAGACCAAGGAGTTCATCCAGGACAAGCTGCGCAGCGCGCAGTGGCTGATCCGCTCCATCCACCAGCGGCAGCGGACCATCTACAAAGTCACCGAGAGCATCATCAAGTTCCAGCGGGACTTCCTGGACAAGGGCATCGCCCACCTCAAGCCGCTGATCCTCCGGGACGTGGCGGAGGACATCGGGATGCACGAGTCCACGGTGTCGCGCGTGACGACGAGCAAGTACGTGCATACCCCGCAGGGCATCTTCGAGCTGAAGTACTTCTTCAACTCGTCCATCGCTCGCGTGTCGGGCGAGGACACCGCGAGCGAGGCGGTGAAGCACCACATCAAGCAGCTCGTGTCGCAGGAAGATCCGCGCAACCCGTACTCGGATCAGAAGATCGTCGAGCTGCTCAAGGCGCAGGGCACCGAGATCGCGCGGCGCACGGTGGCCAAGTACCGCGAGGTGCTCGGCATCCTCCCGAGCAGCAAGCGCAAGCGCTACTTCTGACCGGGTGCGGCCAGGGACGTGGTAGACAGCGTCTCGCCTGGTGCGTGCGCTGAAGCGGC
The DNA here is from genome assembly GCF_045802625.1 of Hyalangium sp. Lineage (NCBI taxonomy): Bacteria > Pseudomonadati > Myxococcota > Myxococcia > Myxococcales > Archangiaceae > Hyalangium > Hyalangium sp. Next base: position 34,200 of record NZ_JBJMQP010000157.1, read on the forward strand.
AGGCGCGTCCTGGAGAAAGCGATGCTCACCCGCCTCTACATCGACAACTACAAGTGCCTGGTGAACTTCGACCTGCGCCTGGGCCGAGAGCACCTGCTGATGGGAGGCAACGGGTCGGGCAAGTCCACGGTGCTGGAGGTGCTCTCCGCACTTCGCCGGCTGCTCCAGGGTGGGGGCATGGTGAAAGAGTTCTTCCCCGCCACGACCTTGACGCGCTGGCAGCAGAGAACCCGGCAGACCTTCGAGCTCGAAGTCTCGCTCGACGCGCAGTCACAGTATCGCTACCGGCTGGAGGTTGAGCACGACCTGGAATGGAGCAGCAGCCGAGTCGCTCGGGAAGAACTGCACCTGAACGGATCGCCTTTGTACGCGAGCGATCGAGAAGGAGCGGTGCAGCTCTATCAGGCCGCTCACCCAGACGCGCTGTTTCTCAGAAGCGCTTTCGAGCCGGTGCTGCCCTACATTCCTGAGTCGTACCAGGACATCAGACGCTTCCAACGCTGGCTCAGCCGCCTCTTCGTGGTGCGCATCGACCCGAAGCGGATGACGGGACGGAGCGAGAGGGAGGAGACCGCCCCTGCGGAGGATCTCTCCAACTTCGCCTCCTGGTACCGCCAGCTCACGCAAGAGCGTCTCGACGCAGTGGTGAGCTTGCGCGACAGCCTGCGAGAAATCTTCGACGGCTTTGATGGACTGGTCCTCAAGTCGGCAGGCGAGGGAATCCGGACCCTGCGCTCGCTCTGGAAGCGGAGCGAGGGAGGCTCTGGCTCCCATGCCACCGATGAATACGCCTTCGAGGAGCTCTCCGACGGGCAGCGGGCGCTGATCGGGCTCTACACGCTGCTCCAGGCCCTCTCAGAGGGGGGCGGGACACTCTGCATCGACGAGCCCGACAACTTCGTGGCGCTTCGGGAGATCCAGCCGTTTCTCCAGGCCCTGCGCGAACAGGAACGCACCCAGACGCTGGTGATCTCCCACCACCCGGAGATCATCAACCTGCTCGCAACCGGTGCAGGACTTCGCTTCGAGCGAATCTCGGGAGGCCCTGTCCGCATCAACCCGTTCAAGGCACCATCCGGCGCGGCTGTGACGCCTGCGGAGCTCGTTGCCCGAGGCTGGGAAGATGGGCAATAGCGCGCAGGTCGTGGTGCTCGCGGAGGACCAACAGCACCAGACCTTTATCGGTCGGTGGCTTCGACAGCGGGGTTTTGGGCACCGTCAGATCCGGCTGCTTCCGGTCGTCGCGGGCCGTGGCGCGGGCGAGCAGGACGTCCGCGAGCGCTACCCTCAGGAAGTCTCCACGCATCGGCAGCGTGTGCACCGGATGAGCTGCTGGCTTGTCGTGCTCATCGACGCGGATCTCCTTTCGACTCAAAAGCGGAGCGAGCAGCTTGATCAGGCGCTCGTCGCCGCGGGGTTGGCCCGGCGTGCGCCAGACGAATCCATCTGCGTACTCCTCCCCAGGCGCAACATCGAGACGTGGATCCACTTCTTTGTCACGGGCCCCGTGGATGAAGAGGCGGATTACAAGCGGCCGGAGAAGACGCCGGACGAGTGCAAACAGGCTGCGGACAAGCTGGCGGACACCTGGCCTCGAGAGTCGCCGCCCGTGGAGTTTCCACCTGCGCTTCGGGAAGGCTGGCAGGAACTGAAGAAGACCTTCGCTCCGACGTGATGCACGGGACCCGAGCTGGTCCATCCGATTTGTGAAAACCGGCCCTGTCGGCTGGACCAGCGTGCGGGCACGATGAGCCCATGAGCACGTACGCGACGGACTCGCAGCTTCCCCACCGAGACCTCATCCCGCTGGTCGTCCCGCCCGTCACCTTGGAGGGGCGAGCGGTGCGGCTGGAGCCGCTGCGCCTGGAGCACGCCGCGGCGCTGGCCTCCGTCTGCGAGGAGCCGGTCTTCGAGTTCCTCTCCGTGGTGCTGCGCACGCAGGCCGACGTAGAGGCGTACATCTCCGCGGCGCTGGAGGCCGCCAGTCGCGGCACCGAGCAGCCGTTCTTCATCCGAGACCGGGAGACGGGCGCGCCCCTGGGCACCACGCGCTACATGACGATCTCCCGCAACGATCGGAACCTGGAGATCGGCCACACGTGGCTCGGGCGGCGGGCCTGGCGCACGCGCGTCAACACCGAGTGCAAGTTCCTCCTGCTGCGCCACGCCTTCGAGCAGCTCCACGTCATGCGCGTCCAGCTCAAGACGGACCGGCGCAACGCCCGCTCGCGGGCCGCCATCGAGCGGATCGGCGCCAAGTTCGAGGGCATCCTGCGCAACCACATGCTCGTGCGCGGTGGCGTGGTCCGGGACTCCGCGTACTACAGCATCCTCGACACCGAATGGCCCGAGGTGAAGGAGCGGCTGGAAGAGCGTCTGACGCGGGAGTGATAGGGTCGCGGGACGTATGTTCCGCTCCCCTCGCCCCCTGCGTTCCCTTCCTGTCGTGCCATCTCTCGCCGTGCTCGGGCTGCTCGCTGGCTGCGGGCGCACCCCGACCACTCCTGTCTCCCTCGGAGATCTCTCCACCCGGACGATCACCTATGCGCTCGTGGACATCGACTCGCTGGAGAGCCCGGATGCGGCCGGCTCGCACCGCTTCACCGTGACGCTCTCGCAGGCGGATGACGGCTGCACGCGGCTCGTCGATGGCGTGACGGCCACCTTCAATGGCCAGCCCATGAAGCTGGAGCCCGGCGGTGTCTCGGACTCGGGCGGGCGCGAGACGTGCGATCCGACTCGCGCGTGGTTCGACTTCGATCCCGCCGTCTGGGACTCCGAGCCCATCGAGGACGCTCGGATCTTCTTCCAGGGGCAGGACGGCAGCCGCAGCCTGTCGCTGATCGTCCAGAGCGCCAAGGCCAAGCGCCACTTCACGTTCCAGGGCGCGGGCACCGGGGCGACTCTGCGCCAGGGCCAGACGTACACGTACCGCTGGGAGCCGGTGGAGGAGACTCCCGACACGGTCAACGCCAGCTTGTTGCGCGAGGGCGGCCGGGCGCCTGGGACCCTCCAACTCACCCAGGATGGCAGCAACGTGAGCTTCACGCTGCCCCAGGCCACGCCCGTGGCCAACCACCTGCTCACGCTCAGCGGCAGCCTGCCGGGCCTGGCGCTCGAGTGCGTGGGCGTAGCCGGTTGCGAGGGGACGATCTTCCACTCCACCGACTTCCAGGTGGCCGTGGCGCCGTGAGGTAATGGCTGCTCGGCCTGACGGCTCGGCTGTGGGGGGCTCCTGGGACAGCCCCTGTCTGCTTGTCTGGGCTTCCTGGCTCGCTCGCCTGATGTTCGGGCGATAGAGCCCTTGAACCTGGGGGTAGCCAGCGCCCCTGACAGTTGCCACGCCCGGAGGCCGAACCCACCGTGCCTGGGTACCTCACGGAGGACCCATGCCGCGCAATCCTGATCCCCGCAAGACTGGCCAGAAGACGCCGTTCAACGAGCAGCCGCAGCCGCATCCCGGCATCGAGGAGCGGATGCAGGAGGCGCCGGACTATGGCGAGGGCTCCTACAAGGGGCTCGGCCGGCTGAAGGAGCGGGTGGCGCTCGTCACCGGCGGCGACAGCGGCATCGGCCGAGCTGTCTGCCTGGCCTTCGCCCGTGAGGGCGCCGACGTGGCCTTCGCCTACCTCAACGAGTACGAGGACGCGGAGAAGACGCGCCGGCTCATCGAGAACGAGGCACGTCAGGCGCTGGCCATGGCGGGGGATCTCGCCATCGAGGCGCAGTGCCGCAAGGTGGTCGAGGACACGGTGAAGCGCTTCGGCCGCATCGACGTGCTGGTGAACAACGCCGCCTTCCAGGGCAAGGAGGTGGAGAAGTTCGAGGACCTCGATCCGGAGCGCATCGAGCGCACCTTCCGCGTCAACATCCTCGCCATGTTCCACCTGGTGCGGTTGGCGCTGCCGCACATGAAGCCGGGCAGCGCCATCATCAACACCGCCTCCATCCAGGCGTATCAACCCTCGGCGTCCATCCTCGACTACGCGAGCACCAAGGGCGCCATCGTCACCTTCACCAAGGGCCTGGCGCAGTCGCTCATCGAGCGCGGCATCCGCGTCAACTGCGTGGCGCCAGGGCCCGTGTGGACGCCGCTCATTCCGCAGTCCTTCAGCGGCGAGCACCTCAAGAAGTTCGGCGAGAGCAACCCCATGGGCCGGCCCGCGCAGCCCGCGGAGCTGGCGCCCTCGTACGTGTTCCTCGCCTGCGACGAGTCCCGCTACGTCAACGGAGAGATCCTCGGCGTCACCGGAGGCAAGGTCCTCGCGTGAGCCGTTGTCCAGGGTGCTGATCATCGCGGCCGCCAGGAGTGCCCGGGCGGCCGCGGCTTCCCCACGTCTCCGCGCGTCGGGAACTGTGCAGGACCCAACCCATCACGTGGCTCTCCTGTCTCGGGCCGCGAGCGCGTGGAAGTGGCTGAATCCTCTGAGGATTAGAGCGGGAATAGCGCGGCGTGTCCACCTGTCGGAACCACAGTGCTCCCAGGCTCTGGGAGTGCTCTCGACAGGACATTCCGGGGGCCGGGTTGCTTTTGTCCCCCCAGACCGTTTCTGATCGGGAATGCAGCACCGTCCTACCCACAGAGGAGGCAGCTACACATGCAGATGAACATCACCTTCCGCCAGTTCGGCACGTCGGATTCCCTCAAGGAGTACGCGAAAGAGAAGGTCGAACGGGTGAATCGGTTGCTGGACCGGGCAGGTGAAGCGCATGTGGTGCTCTCGCTCGAACGCCATCTGCACCACGCGGACATCACCATCCACTCGGGTTCATGGGTGCTGCGAGGCCGGGAGAAGAGCGAGGACATGTACGCGTCCATCGATCTCGCGATGGACAAGATCGAGCGGCAGCTGCGCCGCTACAAGGACAAGCTCAAGAGCCACCACGGCCGTGAGCGCGTGCACCACCGGCAGGAGCTGGTGAACCAGCTGTCGCGCGTGCGCCACGCCGTCTTCGAGATGCCCGGGGAGATGGAGGAGGCCGCGTCCGAGGCTCAGGCCGCCAGCTCCGCTCCGGCGCCCGAGTCCGCCAAGCCGCAGACGGCTGACGCCTCGCCGCGCATGCTCCGCACCACGCACCTCACCGTGAAGCAGCTGAAGGTGGAGGATGCGGTGATGCAGATGAACCTGATGAACAACGACTTCTACGTCTTCCACAACGTGGAGACGAACGCGATGAACGTGCTCTACCGCCGCAAGGATGGGCAGTACGGCCTCATCGAGCCGCACGAGCCCGAGGCTCAGGGCACGAAGTAGCGGACGGCTGAAACACGAGCGCTCCGCCTCCCGGAGGGGTGAGGCGGAGCGCGGTGGATGCGCCTTGTGAGAACCTCCGAGGCTGCTCCGCTACTGGCTCCTGCGGCAGTTGGACAGCGGCACACGCTGGGTGCGCTCGCGCACGGCGGTGAAGCGGGCCGGAGAGAGGGCCGGAGAGTAGGTGTCCGTGTAGCTCACGAGCGTCAGGGTGAGCAGCGTGGCCATCTGGCCCAGCGGGCGTGCCTGGAGGCTCTCGGGGAAGTCCACGTAGAACTGCTCCTCGAGCGGACCCGCGCAGTCCCGCTTGCCGGAGAAGCCCCCGTCCACCTTCTTCATGTAGTACGAGCAGGCGCCCACGCGCGCTAGCAGCAAGTCATCCTTCAGGAGCATGTCCACGCGGGCGCCGCCGAAGCTGCCGGAGGCGCGGGTGTCATCTCCCTCGGAGAGCTCCAGCTTCGTCGGCTGCGCGCCGAACACGCCCGTCACCCGCTGGTAGTCCCACCGCAGATCCACGGGCTGATCCCGGAAGCGACCGCGCATTCCACTCTCGCTCAGCGCCAGCGACGAGGAGGGGCCAGTGACGGAGTGAGCCGAGACCACCATGGGCTCGGCGGAGCGCTGGCCCATGCGAGCACCTCCGCTCTCCGCGCGCAGGCCATTGCCAGCACCCGCACACCCCACGGCGAGGACCAGAAGAGACGACAGCACCAGTGAGCGCGACATGACTTCCTCCGTTCGTTCGATGGCGTTGACGAGAGGAAGAACGAGGCGCTGGAGAAGACATATCGCGCCCGTCTTGCGTGGCGGGCTCGCACAGCAGGGCGCGTGTGAATCAGCGCGCGGCGCCCTGGAGGGCGTGAGCGGACTTGCCCAGGCTCATCGAGCCCCCCGAGGCGGCGGCATGCTGCTCCCCCACGGGATCCAATCCGTAGCCGAAGGTGAGCGTGCGCAGGTTCACGGGCAGCCGCCCCGGCGTGCCGATCTCCCCGAAGAGGGCGGCGGCCGCGGCGGCGGTGGAGGCGGGCTGGTACGAGTAGACGGCGAGCACCACGCGGGCCTCTTCCACCGTCTCGGCCAGGTACGGCAGCCCCATGGACACCACCACCACGGGCTTGCCGGTGGCGGCGGCCATGGTGACGAGCTCCAGCTGGCGCGAGTTGATCATCCCCACCACCACCACGTCCGCGGCGAGCGCGGCCTGCCGGGCCTTCTGGCGCAGCGCGAAACGGCGGGCCTCCGAGGGGTAGGCCGGCACCGAGAGCACGGAGGTCCTCGGAACGCGAGCGCGGATGGCCTCGCCCAGCGAGGGCTCGGCGGTGATGACGGCGATGCGCTCGTGCCCGGTGAGGGGGAAGTGCCGGCCATCGGTGCGCAGCAGGGTGACGGAGGCGCGGGCGATGAGGTGGGCCACCTCGCCATTGCCGGGCGGGGGCGGGGTGGCCAGCCGCTCCTCGAGCACCGGCGGAGTCTCGAAGAGGCCCCGGCGCAGCTTGGCGATGAGGATGCGGCGCACGGCCTGCTCCAGCCGGGCGGGCGGCAGCTCCCCGCTGCGCGCGGCGGCGAGCAGGGCCTCGTACACCTCCGTCTTCTTCTCCGCCCGCCAGGGCACCAGCACCATGTCCGCGCCGGCCTTCATCGCCAGCACGGCGGCGCGGCCCACGCCGTAGCGCTGGGCAATGGCGTCCATCTCCATCTCGTCGGTGAGCACCAGCCCGTCAAAGCCCAGCTCCTTGCGCAGCAGCCCGTCCAGCACCTGGGGGTTGAGGGTGGCCGGCACGTTGTCCCCGGTCAGCCGGGGAATGGCCACGTGCGCCGTCATCAGCCCGTCCAGCCCGTCCTGGATGGCGGCGCGGAAGGGCTCCATCTGCGCGAGCACCTCCTCGCGCGTCGAGCGCATCACCGGCAGCGCCGTGTGGCTGTCCGCGTCCGTGGCGCCATGGCCGGGGAAGTGCTTGGCCACCGTCACCATCCCCGAGTCCTGCTGCCCCCGGACGAAGGCCCGGCCCAGCTCGGAGACCAGCGGCACGCTGTCCCCATAGGAGCGCACGCCGATCACCGGGTTGTGCGGGTTGAGGTTCACATCCAGCACGGGCGCCAGGTTCATGTTGAAGCCCAGCCGCCTCAGGTCCTCTCCCTGAGCCCTACCCGCCGCGTAGGCCAGCTCGGCCGAGCGGGTGGCTCCCAGGGCCATGTTGCTGGGCAGCACCACCACCTGATCCCGGACGCGGACCACGTTGCCCCCCTCTTGATCCACCGCGAGGAAGGGGGGGATGTGGTCGATCAGCAGCCGGCGCAGCCCGTCGTTGAGGCGCGCCACCTGCTCGGCGTCCTGGATGTTGTGCTTGAAGAGACACACCCCACCCACCTGGTGGCCTCGGACCAGGGCCTCCACGCCCTCGTCCACCTCGGTGCCGATGAAGCCCACCATCATCAGCTGGCCCACCCGGGCCTCCAGGGGGAGGCTGGCGAGCAGGCCGTCCACGCGATCCGCCGACACCGGGGGCAGGCCCACGGTGGGGGAGGGCGGCGCGGACACCGCTCTCGGAGCGGGCGCGGAGGCGCACACTCCCAGGGCCAGCAGCAGGGTGAGGGGGGTAAGAGGACGGGCGGACACGCTGGCCCCGAATGCTAGTCGAGAGACGGAACCCCCTCCACCTTGCTACCTGGTGAGCGAAGCCGTCCGGAAGCTGCTCAAGGCGGGCAAGCGACCCTTGCGCTAAACAGAGTCGAGGAGTAATTGCCCCTCGACGTCGAGCGCCACTGCGGGAGCGCCAGTGAGAATCTCCGAGTTCCTCAGCCCCCAAGCCGTCATCGCGGACATGCAGGCGCGCACCAAGCCCGAGGTGCTGCGCGAACTGAGCACTGCGCTCGTGCGCGCCCACCCCCAGCTCCACGAGGAGCGGCTGGTGGAGGTGCTGCGCGAGCGCGAGAAGCTGGGCTCCACGGGCATCGGCGAGGGGGTGGCCATTCCCCACGGCAAGCTGCCGGGGATGACGCAGCTGCTGGCCACCTTCGGGGTGTCCCGCCAGGGCCTGGACTTCGAGGCAATTGACGGCAAGCCCACCCACCTCTTCTTCGCCCTGGTCGCCCCGGAGAACAGCGCCGGTGTGCACCTGAAGGCCCTGGCCCGCATCTCCCGGCTCTTCAAGAACCCGCGCTTCCGGGCCGCCATCCTCGAGGCGTCCACCGCCGCGGACATCCACGCGCTCATCGTCCAGGAAGACGCTCGGCCCTGAACGAGGGCCCGGCCCGGGGGGGCGCATGGAGATTGTCCTTCGTCCTGTCCATGATCGGTTCTTCCAGGAGGCGGTGCTGCCGTTCTTCTCGCGCGCCATGGGTGATGCGCCCGGAGCGCTGGAAGGGCTGGCGGGGCTGCTGGGAGACGAGCAGGCCCGCTTCCTCTGTGAGCAGCTGGGAGGCTCGGCTTCCCGGGGCGGGCTGAGCGGGCTCGAGCCCGAATCCTGGGCGGAGCTGGTGGATCGGCTCGTGTTCCAGCAGTGGCGCGAGGGCGAGGCGGGGTGGGAGATCGAAGGCCAGCGGGCCGGCTACGCCGGAGACTGGGACGAGGCGCTGCACCTGGCGCTCATGGTGGAGCAGCCGGACTACTCCTATGCGAACGCTCGGGAGGCGCGGGCGGCTCGGGACGCGTTCCGGCTCAAGCCCCGGGCGGAGCTGGGGCTGGCGTCGCTGGTGGCCGGGGTGTGGGAGCCCTTCCCGGCGTTCCCTCCGGATCAGATCTTCTCCACCCAGGGCCGGGGCGCCTACGTGCCTCGGGGCAGCTTTGCCTTCGCGGACTGGGCCTGGCGGTCGGCGCGCGAGGTGGCGCTCTGGAACGCGGGCCTGTCGCGCAAGCTGGATCGGCTGCTGACGCGGGAGCAGGAGCGGCTGAAGCTGTCCTCCCTGCCGGAGCGGGACGAGCTGCTGGCCTGGTGGGCGGGCAAGGCCTCCCAGCCCCCTCCGCTGGCGGTGGTCTTCTCCGGGCTGGGGCCTCGCGCTCCCAGCTGGATCCAGGAGCTGGGCGTGCTCTGCGCTCACGTGCGCGAGGCGACCCGGGAGCACGCGGCCCTGGTGTCCCTGGTGACCAAGGGCGTGGAAGTCCGCATCTGAGTCCGCTCAGGCGCTCGGCCGGGCCGCGCCGCCCGAGGGGCCCGGGCTCTCGAGCAGGATGGTGACGGGCCCGTCATTGATCAGCGCCACCTTCATGTCCGCCGCGAACACGCCGGTGCCCACCGTGAGGCCCCGGGCGCGGAGCTGCTCGCAGACGCGCTCGTAGAGCGCCTTGGCCGCCGCGGGCTCCATGGCGTCGATGAAGCTGGGGCGCCGGCCCTTGCGCGCATCTCCATATAAGGTGAACTGGCTCACGACGATCAGCTGCTTGTGCGTGTCCTCCAGGGAGAGGTTCATCTTGCCCGCCGCGTCCTCGAAGATGCGCAGCGTGGCCAGCTTCTCCACCATCCACGGCACGTCCGCCTCCGTGTCCCCCTTGCCCACGCCCAGCAGCACCAGCAGCCCCGGACCGATCTGGCTCACCTTTTCTCCATTTATGGTGACTGACGCCTCGAGCACCCGCTGCACCACTGCCCGCATCGCATCCTCCTGATTTCCTTGGGACTACTATGTAAGTCCCTGTCACACAAAAGGTGATTATTCCTCAGCACGCAACCTTATTTCCCGATCAGCGAGAATGCCTATGTACACAGCGGCGCACCCCCGCCCCGCTCATCCGACTTATAGGAGTCAGCCATGGGCCTTCCGATCGACAACCGTTCCCGCAGCTACAGCCGCTCTGTCCAGGTTGACCGCCGCCCCGAGGCGGCCCGCGCCAAGGACGTCGCCAAGGTGAAGTCCAAGGCCGAGCGTGGCGAGCACCTCACCGCGCACGAGCAGGGCCTGCTGCGCAACGAGCGCGTCACCCACTCCACCGAGTCCAAGAGCGAGAAGACCCGCGGCATCAAGCCGGACGTGAAGAACGACGGCGTGAAGGCCAAGGGCGAGGTGGAGCTCTACAACAGCAAGTTCGAGGTCGAGAAGAACGCGGCCGAGGCCAAGGGCAGCTTCGGCAAGGACGGCTCGGCCATCTACGGTGAGGGCCAGGTGAAGGCCCTGTCTGCCGGCGCCAACGGCGAGGCCAAGGTGACGGCGGATCTGGCCCACGGCGAGGTGAAGGCCGAGGGCTCCGTGGAGGCTCACGCGGACCTGGTGAGCGCCGAGGGCAAGGTCTCCTCCAACTACGGCATCGGCAGCACCGAGGCCGAGGCCAAGGGCAGCGTGGGCGCCGAGGCCTCCGCCAAGGGCGAGGTGACCATCGACCCGCTGCACGGGGATGTGGCGGCCTCCGCGGGCGGCGAGGCCTTCGCGGGCGCCAAGGCCTCCGCCGAGGTGAAGCAGACGGTGGGCCCGGCCACGGCCACGGCCACTGGCGAGGTGACGGCGGGCATCGGCGCCGAGTTCAAGGCGGACGCGGGCCTGAAGGACGGCAAGCTGTCGGCGAACTTCGATATCGGCGCCACCCTGGGCATCGGCGCGAACATCAAGTTCGGCGTCAGCGTGGACCTGGGCAAGGCGGCCAGCGAGGTCAAGGACGCCGGCAAGTTCGTGGCGGACAAGGCCAGCGACGCGGTGCACGCGGTGGGTGACGTGGCCAACAAGGCCAAGGACGCCATCGGCGACGTGGCCAGCAAGGTGTTCAGCGGCTGGTGATTTCCGCCCGGCGGCCTGTCGCGCTCGATAAGAGAGCGACAGGCGCCCCCGCTTGAGGGAGAATCCAGCGCCATGAGCGTGCTGGAGCAACTCCTCGAGTCAGGTCAGGTAGCAAAGGCAAAGACGGCGGCGGAGCAGGCCCTGGCGAAACAGCCCCAGGACCGCTCCGCCCTCGTCGTTTTGAGCAAGGTGCTCCTCATGGAGGGGCAGCTCGAGCAGGCCGAGCAGTACATCGCCCGCGCCGAGAAGCTGGGCGCCACGGCCGAGACGCTGCTGCTGCGAGCCAACGTGGCCGCGCAGCGGGGCCAGCTGGAGCCCGCGGCTGGGTACTACCGGCAAGTGATCGCCCAGGAGCCGCAGCGCGCCGAGGCCCACTTCGGGCTGGGGCTCGAGCTGATCAAACAGAACAAGACGGCGGAGGCGCTCGCCGCGCTGGAGAAGGCCGCGCAGCTGCAGCCGCAGCACCCCGTCTTCATCTACCGGCTCGGGCAGGTGAGGCTCGAGGCTGGGCAGACGGACAAGGGCATCCAGGCCATCGCCCAATCCATCACCTTGAAGCCTGACTTCCTCGCGCCGTACATGGCGCTGGTGCAGGCGCTCGTGGACCAGAATCGAGTCGTCGAGGCGCGCCGGGTGCTGGCCGAGGGCTTGAGGGCCATTCCCAATCACCCGCGGCTGCTGGCCATGCTCACGGCGATCTCGCTGGGGATGGGGGATGCGAATACCAGCTACCGCGCGGCCTCGACGCTGGCGGCCCAGCGCCCGAAGGATCCGCAGGCCCAGGCCAACCTCGCCCTTCTGTTGGTGCTCCGGGGGCAGCGCCAGGACGCGCTGCACCTGTGCCGCACCATGGAGAGCCTGGGGCTGGCCACCGCGGACCTGAAGATGATCGAGGCCACGGCGCACGAGGCGGACGAGCCCCCAGCCTACGAGAAGGCGGTGGCGGCCTACGAGGAGGCGATGGCGCTGGAGCCAAGCGGGTGGAAGGCGGCCAACAACCTGGGGCAGCTCTTGATGCGCTGGCCCGCCGAGCCTGAGCAGAAGCACATTCCTCGCGCCATCACCGTGCTGGAGGAGGCGGTGCGCCGCAAGCCGGACCAGGCGGAGCCTCACCTCAACCTGGCGCTGGCGTACACGCGCACGGGCGACAAGGCGAAGGCCCAGGCCCAGGCGAAGGCGGTGCTCGCGGCCAACCCGCCTCCGCACGACGATGTCCGCGAGCAGGCCGAGCGGCTCCTCAAGGCGCTGGGCTGATCGCCTTGCTCCCGCTCAGAAGCCGTAGCGTCCGGGGGAGAGAATGCCCGCCGGGTCCACGGCCTCCTTGAGGCGCTTGAGCAGGGCGCGCGAGTCATCTTGCACGGGCAGCTCCTCGGGGAAGCCCGGCAGGCCGAGCCGCATCGGGTAGTAGCCGGCTTGGACAAGCTCGCGCTGGAGCGCCTGGTAGCAGGCCATGGCGCGCTCGTCGTCTCCGGGCTCGTCGCGATCGTACGCGAGCGCCACCACCAGGTAGAGGCAGCGCGGGGAGACGGCCAGCAGCGCCACGTTGGGCTCCAGGGAGAACATGCGCGGCACCCGGGTGGCGATGGCGCTGGCTTCGCGGGCCTCCTCGCTGGTGAAGGGCACGGCCACCGAGCACCAGATGAAGCCGCACCGGTCTCGGTCCGGGTGGGGGTTCTCGGGCACGGGGTGCTTCTTGCGCCAGTACGTCATGGCCAGGTTGGCGTCACTGGGCTTGCCGTGGAATGAGCTCTCGTAATCCGGGGGCCGGGGACCGAAATCGAGGCGCCGGGCCAGCCCCTCCAGGGCCTTGTCCACGCGGCGCTCGAGCAGTGTGCCCAGCTCCTCGTCCTGGGCGGAGATGGCGCCGCTGATGGCCCACCGGCCGAACTCCTCGCGGAAGCCCTCCAGCATGAAGCCGGGCAGGGGCGTGCGCCCCCCGGTGACCTCGTAGGGGAACTGCCGCATCACGCTCAGCGCCTTCACGTCGTTCCAGAAGAAGAAGCTGTTGCGCAGGGTGCCCTCCAGCGCGAGCTGCTGGAGCCGATCCATCGCCTCCCAGAGCTGGGAGTCTTCCTTCACGGTGAAGACGAACTCGTTCAGGTAGGGCGCCTTCTTCACCAGCCAGAACGTCATCCGAGTCACCACGCCGAGCGCGGACTGGCTGAACAGTCCATCCAACGAGGGGCCAAGCCCCCAGCGGTTCACGGGCGCGGCGTGCGCGTTGGCGAAGCGCGCCATGCCTGTCTCCACGCGCTCGCTGTTGGGGAGCACCACCTCCAGGCCGCAGACGTGGTTGAAGATGTCGGAGTGGGGCCCGCGGCCGTCCCCGCGCTCGAGCGCATTGCCAATGAGGCTGGCCTCGGGCGAGCCGCCGATGGTGGTGATGAACAGCGGGCTGCCGCGCTCCTTGAGCCAGGTGTACGCCTGCCGGAAGGTGACGCCGGGCTCGACGGTGAGGTAGGCCAGCCGCTCGTCGTACGCGAGGATGCGGTTCATCCGCGACAGCTCCATCAGCGCGCACCCATCCCGAGGCGGCACCCGCGAGCCGTAGCCCCAGTTGCGTCCGCCGCTGACGGGGTAGACGGCGACACGGTGCGTCTGGGCCACGCGCAGACAGGCCTGCACCTCGGCGGTGCTCGAGGGGCGGAGGATGGCGGGGATGCGCTGGGTGGTGGCGAAGGTGGCCGTCTCGGCGGACGTGAGCGCCTCGGGCTCGGTGAGGACATTCGCTTCGCCCAGGGCGGCACGCCACTCGGTCAGCGCGGCTTCCAGGTTGGGAGGATTCACGCGCCCAGCTTGCCAGTGGACGCGGGCTCACGGCTATGGCCTGAGGTTCCCGCAAGAGAGGAAATTTGAAGAGTGCTCTCGTTTTTCAGGAGAGGCACGCAACTCTTCCTCGCGAGGTCCGAGAATGTCGCTGTCGCCGGCGTCACGGCCGGCATGAGGTACGGGGAAGTTCAGGAGCCTGGCATCCCACGACGGGGGGATGCCGGGCTCCATTTTTTTCAGCGTGCGTTCTCGTGGAGGTCAGTGCATGCGCTGGGGATCCAGCGCGTCGCGCACCGCGTCGCCGAGGAAGTTGAAGCCCAGCACGCAGAGGGCCAGCGCGAGCCCGGGGAACAGCGCCACGTGCGGCGCCACGAGCAGGTACTGCGTGCCCTGGTTCACCAGTGCGCCCCAGGACGGCGTGCCCGGAGGAGCGCCCAGGCCCAGGAAGCTCAACGAGGCCTCCGCGAGGATGGCCCCGGGAAAGGCGAACGTGGCCTGGATGAGCAGCGGCCCGGCGGCGTTGGGCAGCAGGTGGCGGAAGAGGATGCGGGTGGTGCCGCTCCCGAGCGCCCGCGCTGCTTGCACGTAGTCGCGCTCGCGCAACGTGAGCACCTGGGCGCGCGTGAGCCGCGCGTAGCCTGTCCATCCCGTGAAGGACAGGGCGAACACCACGTTGGCCAGGCTCGGGCCCAGCACCGAGGTGATGAAGATGGCCAGCAGGATGCCCGGGAACGCGAGCAGCACGTCCACCACTCGCATCAGCCCTTCGTCCAGCAGGCCGCCCAGGTATCCCGCGAGCCCCCCGAGCGTCACTCCCACGAGCGCCGATACCACCACGGCGAAGAACGCGACGATGAGCGACACCCGCGCTCCGTAGAGGACATGGGTGAGGACGTCGATGCCGTTCTCGCCCGCGCCCAGCAGGTGGGCCGTGCTGGGCGGAGCCAGCTCCGCGGACAGATCAATCGCCTCCGGTGCATACGGGCTGAGCACCGGTGCCAGCAACGCGGTGAGCACCAGCAGCACGGCCACTCCCAGCCCGAACCTTCCTCCGAGCGTCCGCAGCCGGAAGCCCCGGCGCGGAGCCACCTCGGGCGCAGCAGCGGCCACTGGCAAGGCCTCGCTCACGAGCGCCTCCGCACGCGCGGGTCCACCAGCGTGTAGGCCACATCGGTCAGCGCATTCACGACCACGTAGCACAGCGTGAACACGAGCACCGTGGCTCGCACGGTGTTGTAGTCGCGCTTCTCGATGGAGGTGAGCAGCAGCGTCCCCATGCCCGGCCATGCGAACACCTTCTCGGTGACGATGGCTCCTCCCAGCAGCGTGCCGAACTCCAGGCCGAGCACCGTGAGGATGGGCAGCAGCGCATTCCGGAAGGCGTGCTTCCACAGCACCACGCGCGGATGCAGCCCCTTGGCTCGTGCCACCGCGACGAAGTCCTCACGGAGCGTCTCCAGCATCGCCGCCCGCGTCATCCGCGACAGGAACGCCGCCAGCGCCGTGCCCAGTGTGATGGAGGGCAGCACCAGGTGGCTCCAGGACTCGGCGCCGGACACGGGCAGCCAGTCCAGCCACAGCGCGAACACGATGATCAACATCGGCCCGAGCCAGAAGCGCGGCAGCGCCACTCCCGCCACCGCCACGCCCATCGCCGCCGAGTCCACCGCCGTCCCCTTGCGAGCCGCCGCCGCCACGCCCAGCGGAATCGCGATGATCACCGCGATCAACAGCGAGGCCACCGTGAGCTGCAGCGTCTTCGGCAGCGCCGCTCCGATGGCGGGCAGCACCTTTCTCTGGAACGGAGGCAGGGAGGTGCGCAGCTCGCCCGTGGCGAAGTCCTTCGTGAACGTCCAGAGCTGCGCGTACCAGGGCTGATCCATGCCCACCGCGTGGCGCAGGGCCTCGCGATCCACTTCGGCGGATTGCTCGCCCAGCATCACGTCAATCGGATCGCCCGGCACCAGGTTGAGGAAGAGCGAGATGAGCAGCAACGCCCCCACCACTGCGATGGCCGCGGAGACCACTCGCCTCATGGCGCCACCCTCCGCGCGTGGGCCAGCGAGCTGAGGAAGCCATGCGCGCTGGGCTCGAAGCCCTCGAGCCGCCGGGACACCACCGCCACGCTGCTCTCGTGCCACAGCGGCGCGTAGGGGAGCAGCGCGTCCAGCCGCTCCTGCGCCGCCGTGTAGAGGGCCTTGCGCTCCGAAGGTTCCACCTGGCTGGCCTTCTCCAGCAGCGCGTCCAGCTCCGAATCCCTCAGCGCGCCCCGGTTCAGGCCGCCCCAGTGGTTCTCCGCCGTGGGCACGTTCTTCGAGTCGTACGCCCCTCGCATCAGGTCCGGCTCGATGACCGATGCCCACTTGAGCGTCACCATCTCGAAGTTGCCTCGGCGGATGTCGTTGAAGAGCGTGCCGAACTCCAATGCGCGCACCTCCACCGCGATGCCTCCTCGGGCCAGTTGCTCCTGGAGCACCAGCGCCACCGACTTGCGGAACCTGTCCGTGCTCACCTTCAGGCTCAGCGTCAGCCGAGGCTGGCCTCCCGGCCCGTCCGGATCCGGGTAGCCCGCTTCGTCCAGCAGCCGCGAGGCCTCGGCCGGATCGTACCGGCAGCCCGGTTCCGGCGCGTAGGCCCAGTGCGTGGTGGGCAGCATGCCCGTGGCCGGCTCGGCCAGACCGTGGAGCTTGTGCTCCACCACGGGCTTCACGTCCAACAGATGGCACACCGCCCGCCGCACCCGCACGTCCGCCAGCGGCCCCGAGCGCAGGTTGAATCCCAGGTACGCGTACCCCGTGCCCGGCTTCACCAGCACCCGCAGGCCCGGCTCCTTCCTCAGCAGCGGCAGCACCGCCGGAGACACCGCGTTGGTCACCAGGTCCGCCCGCCCCTTGAGCAGCTCCAACACCCGCGTCGTCTCGTCGCGGACGACTCGGAAGTACAGCCGGGGGATGGCAGGGGGGCCTTCGTAATACCCCTCGAAGGGCACCAGCGTGAGGTGCTCCTCATCTGGTTGGGACTCAAAACGAAAGGCACCTGCTCCCACCGGGTGCGCTGCCTGCAACGCCACGCCGTCCGGTCCCGCCCGCTCCGCGGGAACGATGCTCAGGGACAGCTCCGCCAGCAGCGGTGTGTACGGCCGCCGCAGGTGGAAGCGGACGGTGAGATCATTGACCACCTCTACCTGCTCAATGGGCTCGTACCTGTCCGCCCGGGGGCTCTGGAGGGCCCGGGCTCGCACACCGTCATAGGTTGCCTTCACGTCCTCGGCCGTGAGCGCCGTGCCGTCATGGAAGGTGAGCCCCGGGCGCAGCGTGAACTCCATGACGGTGGGGGACAGCGCGCGGAAGGACTCGGCCAGCGCGGGCACCGGCCGGCTCGTGTCGTCGAAGGTGATGAGCCCCGGAGCAAGGAGCTGGGCGATGCGCTGGCCAATGGCCGTCAGGGCGAAGCGGTCATCCAGGCTGTCCGGAGGAGACTCGACCAGCACGGTGATGCCATCGGGCGGCTCCGCACGGCAGCCTGCCGACAGTGCGAGCAGCAACCCCACGGCGGCGCGTTGGAGTACCCGGCGGCCATTTCCTGGTTCTGTCATACCCGAGTAGTAGGGTCGGCGATGTTGCGCTCCCCCGTCAGCCCCTTATTTGTCCTGAGCGCTCATGGCAGCGCTGGCATGACAGGTCGGTCCACGGAGTCACAGGTACGCGTTGCTCGCCGCTCCATGAAGAAAAGTCCACACCTTCGGCCCCACAGTTTCGCCTGCTGAATGAGCGAGCGCTCAACCATGGACGTGCTTCCTCTTCCGCTCTTGCTTCTGAGGGATCGGCTTCTCATGATGGCCCGCGACTTCCCCGGAGCCCTTGTGCAGGTTCACCGAGCCAGAGCCCTTTTGGCCGCGACGGCCGCGATCATTCTTTCGCTTCCCACGGCGTATGCCGCCCCGGCGGACAAGAAAGCCGAGCGCGAGGCGTTGAAGACGGCGCTCGTGGACGTGCTCCAACGCACGCCGCTCAAGGCCAGCCGGGTGGGCATCTACATCCAGAGCCTGGATGATGGGGCCGTGGTGTTCAGCCAGAACCCGGACGATCTGCTCAACCCGGCGTCCAACGTGAAGCTGGTCACCTCGGCCGCGGCGCTGGCGAGCCTGGGGCCCGAGTACCGCTTCGACACCGAGTTCCTCGTGGACCCGGATCTGCCGGCCGACGGCAAGGTCAAGACGCTCTATGTGCGCGGCAAGGGCGACCCGTCCATGACCACAGAGCGCCTGTATGGTGTCGTCGCCGAGCTGTCCCACGCGGGCCTGCGCGAGGTGCAGGACATCATCATCGACGACTCGTGGTTCGACTCCGAGCGCACGCCGCCGGGGTATGACCAGGAGGAGTCGGACCGGGCCTACATGGCGCCCACCGGCGCGGTGAGCCTGAACTGGAACGCGGCGGCCATCTTCCTGCGGGCCGGCGAGGCACCGGGCGCCAAGGGCACGGTGGAGATGGAGCCCAACAGCGAGTACTTCGTGGTGGAGAACGGGCTGAGCACGGGCACCCGCCGGGCGCGCCGAGTCTCCGTGGCCAGCAAGCCTTTCGGCGAGAAGCAGCGGATTGTCGTGAAGGGGCAGCTGTCGCCGGACCAGGGCACCGCCAGCGTGTGGAAGAAGATCGACAACCCGCCCCTGTACTTCGGCTACACGCTGAAGGAGCTGCTGAAGGCGCGCGGCATCAAGGTGAAGGGCAAGGTGAAGCTGGGCCTGGCGCCGCCGCGGGCGAAGCTGGTGCACGTGGCGCAGTCGGACACGTTCGACATCATCCTCAAGCGGCTCAACAAGCTGTCGAACAACTTCGTGGCGGAGACGCTCATCAAGACGATGGGCGCCGAGCTCAAGGGCGCTCCGGGTAGCTTCCAGAAGGGCATCGAGGTGGTGGAGGCCTTCCTCGAGCGCGACGTGGGCATTCCCAGCGGCTCGTACGTGATGAAGAACGGCAGTGGTCTGAACGACACCAACCGGTTCTCCCCCACGCAGCTCGCCCGCATCCTGCGCTTCATGTACCAGCACTTCCCGCTGGCGCCCGAGTACGTGTCCTCGGTGGGGATCGCCGGCAAGGACGGGACGCTGAAGTACCGCTTCGAGGGCAGCGAGGCCGTGGGCCGGCTGCGTGCGAAGACGGGCACGCTGGAGAACGTGTCCGCGCTGAGCGGCTTCGTGCAGGCGGCGGGCGGGGAGATGTTCGTCTTCTCGATGATGGTGAATGACTACCCGGGACGCTCGGGCCCCGTGGTCCAGGGGCTGGATGCGCTGGGCGCGGCGGTGGCGGCTACGGGCTCGTCGCTGGGGCCCTCTCGCGCGGTGGCGGCGCTCTCGGACACTCCGCGTCCGGGCGGTGAGCTGGCGGCGGTGGCCGCTCGCGTGAAGACGTACCTGGAGCTGGGTAAGCAGCGCGACCAGCGCAACATCAGCTTCCTGCGCACGGCGTGGCGCAGCGAGCGGGATCCGGCGGTGCGCGCGGTGCTGGCGGATAGCCTCTACCAGTCCAACCCGAGCGACTACCTGGGTGCGCGCACGCTGCTGGACAGCTACGCGGCGAACGGTGACGTGTACGGCCGGCTGAGGGCCGTGGCGCGCGAGCTGTCCGTGGAGGTGCCGGGGGTGGGCAGCATGGTGGAGCTGGCCGCGGGCGGCAACGCGGAGGCGCTCTCTCGCGTGGTGGAGCTGGCGGGGGCGTCTCGTGGGGATGGGCAGGCGGAGACGGAGCTGTCCGAGGCGCTGGGCGAGGTGGCTCGCACCGCGCCGGAGGAGCTGGTCGTGGCGCTGCACCAGGCCGGGACGCCGGAGCGGGAGGTGGCCGTCTCGCTGCTGGCCCGAGGGCTGGTGCAGGCGGGCGATGCCGACCATCCGTTCTGGAAGTCGCTGCACAAGCAGCTGACGGCTTCGGATCCGGCGCTCGTGACGTTCGTGAAGACCCTGGATGCCATGCTCTCGCAGAAGGTGGCCGAGCAGAAGACTCCCCGGTCGCCGGATGCGGCGGAGGCGGTGGCTCCGGGCGCGGCGGCTCCGGTGGGGCCAGGGCCTTCGAGGACGGCGGAGACCCGCCCCGGCGGGTAAGGCTTCGGGAGTGTTCTTGCCGCGGAGCAGCGCTCGCCGCGGAGCACCCGCGTGATGGGCGGCTCACATGTGAGTCGCCGTGCGCCCTGCCGCTCCAAGTGATTTCGCGGCTCTCCCGCGCCGGGCAGGCGAGCGGGCGCCCCCCGCTGGCCTCCACATCAACGCACGCGCGCGCGGCGGGCTCATCGTGTATACCTGTCAAGTATTCCGCCAGGTGATGAACCTGCGGGATGGCGCCGATCCGTGGTGGATCGGCTACCCAAGGAGCCGGTCCGAGGTGGACTGGCTATAGAAAGGGCAGTCATGGCTGGAGGCGTCAACAAGGTCATCCTCATCGGCAACCTCGGAGCGGACCCCGAGGTGCGCTTCACCCCGGGCGGTCAGGCGGTCGCCAACTTCCGCATCGCCACCAGCGAGAGCTGGAACGACAAGAACGGGCAGAAGCAGGAGCGGACCGAGTGGCACCGTATCGTCGTCTGGGGAAAGCTGGCCGAGCTGTGCGGCGAGTACCTCAAGAAGGGCCGCCAGTGCTACGTCGAGGGCCGCCTGCAGACGCGCGAGTGGACCGACAAAGAGAACCGGAAGAACTACACCACCGAGGTGGTGGCCACCTCTGTCACCTTCCTTGGCGGCCGTGATGGCGCGGGCGCGGGCGCGGGTGAGGGCGCGGGTGGCCGGCGCGGCGGTGGTTCGTTCTCGCGCGGCGGAGACGCGGACTACGGCGCGCCTCCCCCGGGCCTGGACGACGGCGGCATGAACCAGAGCGGCGGCGGCGGCAACGGCGGGGAAGACGACATCCCGTTCTAGCCTCACTCGGGTTGTGGGGCGTGGGCGAGAGCCCGCGCGATCGGGCGGTGCCTGACCGCCTGCATCCTTTGGAGCGCCTCCCTCCGCTTGTATCGTGGCAGCCCTGAAAAAGGGCCGAGCCATGCAGCAGTCGCTTATAGGGAGAGTGGCGCTCCACCTGCCTGTTGTCTTGTGCCTCCTCTTGGTACCTGCCTGCGCCACGACCGATGGCGCTGTACAGAGTGAGGCCCCAAGTCCCGAGTCCGGGTTGCCCCGCGTGGGCGTGAGCGAACTTTCGGATGGGAGGCTCCAGCTCACCTTCCCTCGCGTTCCTCTGGACCCGACTTTGCGCCGGTTCTCCGTGGAGGACGCCCGGCGTGTCCTCGCGGAGTTCCATGAGGCCCTGGCTCGGATTGACCCACGGCTGCTCCAGGCTGCGGCAGGTGAAGTCTGCTCCGGCCGAGCTGAGCCCGCGCTCTGGAAGCACACTCCAGGCAAGCTGCTCGCTGATGCCTCCGGTGTGGGTACGCCTTCTCCGCTGGAGCGCACGCTGCGCGAGCAGTACATCGAGCGCTACGGTCCTGCCACGGTCCCGCTGCCTCGCTGCCTGGAGGACAGCCCCCTGGTCATGGCCCTCCGCTTGTCACCTCGGTACATGCCAGAGGGCGTGCGCGAGGGGTTCGAGCAACTGGTTCATGACCCGGCGTTCCTCGCAGGCCTTGCCACCTCGCTGGTCATCTACGTCGTTGCCTGGGCAGCTCCCGAGCCCCTCTTCAGCAAGGCCTTCGCCGCCTCCGTCACCCTCGTGTTGTCGCTCACCTTCGGCGTGGCGGAGCTCACCCACGTGGGCCTGGTGGCCTTGCGGCTGTACCGGGACACGGAGGGTTCTCGGACGCTGGAGGAGATTGAGGCCGCGGCGGAGCGCTTTGGCAAGGCGCTGGGAGGAGCGGGGGCGCGAATCCTGGCGTACGTAGCGTGCCGGGGCCTTGCCCGGAGTGTTCAGACGCCTAAAGGAGGGCTCGGATCCTTACTGACACCGCGCCGGTTCGCTCTGCCGGGAGGATGGAGTTGGGGCACGGCGACGTTTGCGCAGGCTGTGACGGGGGAGGGAGCACTGGTGGTGGCAGGGGTGGCTGCGGGCGGAGTGAGCGGTGCGCTCCGCAGCGCCTGCACGGATGGGACGACGAAGCCGCCGGGCTACCAGACCCACCACCTCGCCACTGGCGAGAATGAAATATCATTCGCGCGAGGAGGCCCGTGGACGCCTGCCTTCGAGGAAATCTTCGCCAAGGCAGGGATGAGTCTCGAAGACAAAGCGAACAAGGTCACCCTCTTGGGTCACTTTGGCCCTCATCCCGAGGAGTACCATGCAGAGATTTTCAAGCGACTCCAGGAGGTTATTGAGCGCTGCGGGACGCAACAAGAATGCAAGGGCAAGTTGGTGGAAGCGCTCAAGAAGATCGCCGACGAGGTCTGCACTCCCGGAACCAAACTCCATCGGCTGATAACAAAGCCGCAACAGTGAAGCGGAGGGAGTGTGAGATACTTTGAGCTGTTCGACAACATGCGCATTCCCGGGCGCTGGGCACTGAGAAGCCCGGTGGATGAGCATGGTCTGGAGATCGACCCCTGGCAGTTTCGTGAAGGGCGCTCACTCGACCAGCAAGGCACGCCTCGTCTTCCTCTGGCGCGTTCCGGGCGTGCACTTGACTTCAGTCACACGGGCTTGGCCATCCCTGTGGTGTCTCGCCGTGTTGTGGCCCTGTTCGAGCGACTGGGCCTTCAGCAGCAGGTGCAGTTCTTCCCCGCCCATGTGGAGGGCCATGCTGAGCCTTACTTCATCCTCAACGTTCTCCGCATTATCCGCTGCATTGATGAGGCACGCAGTGAGGAAATACACCATTGGAAGCCGGAGGACGGAAATCCCGAGAAGGTAGGGCAGTACCGGGTCGTCTCCGGGATGTGCATTGATCCCAGTCAGGTCGGCGACGCACACATCTTCCGGCCCTGGGGGTGGCGTGTGGTCATCATCGTCTCTGAGCGCATCAAAGAGGCCTTGGAAGCGGAGGGGATCACCGGGCCCCGCTTCACTGAAGTCTGAGGCACGTCCGCGGCTCGGAGCAACCCGCGCTACATGTCGATCGAGTGCCCGGGGCCGGGGCCGAACCCCTCGCCCGCCTGGTAGAGCGCGAAGATGGTGCCCCACGCCATGGCCAGCAGCACCAGGAAGAGGATGATGACGACGGGCTCGAAGCGGCGCATGGAGCGCTCGCTGGCGAAGATGCCCCAGGCCATGCCGAAGTTCTGGAGGCCGTTGGCCAGGTGGTACGCCACGCCCACCGTGCCCACCAGGTAGACGCCCAGCGTGGGCCCGTGGAAGCGCATCTCCCGGGCGATGTCCGCGAAGGCCTCGGGGCCATGGCCCAACAGCCGCGGCGCCAGGAAGGCCTTCCACAGGTGCGCGCCGAGGAACAGCAGCACGCCCACCGCGGTGATGCGCTGGAGGATGTACTTGAGGTTGCCGTAGTTGTTGTAGGCGAGGTTGTTGGGCCGGAAGCTGCCCAGCCGCACCAGGCCCCACGCGGTGTGGATCAACAGCGGCACCAGCGCGATGAAGAAGCCAAACGCCTGCGAGAACGGGTGCGCGTACACCGTCACCGCGTTCTGCCACGCGTCCGGGCCGCTATAGGCGGCCAGGTTGTCCCACAGGTGGTTGATGGTCCACAGGGAGAGGGGAACCACCGCCAGGAACGAGCCCAGGCGGGACTGGAGCATCGGGTTCTTGCGAGGAAGGGCAACGGCTTCGGTACTCATCGGGACTCCGGCAACGCGCAGGTGGGGCGACCCCGCGGGTAGGTGGGTCGGACCAAGCTTTATAGCCCGTCCCGGCGGCCGAGCGGCTGGGATCCGCCAGCCGGGGTGGCAGCCGGTACGCTCGGAGGCATAAGCCGGGCCGATGCCTCGGTCCAGAACTCCCTCCTGGAGCGAGCGGGGGGCCGGGCCCCTTCTTCATTGGCGGGCGCGGCGGTGTTGGGCACGCTACAGCCTCTCTTTATGGCCGATGAACTCGTCAGTGGACTGTTGAAGGACGTGGACGTTCGCGTGGTGCTCGCCCTCACGTCGGAGCTGTCGCGCCAGGCGCGGGCCACGCACAAGAGCGAGGCGGCGTCGGCCGCGCTGCTGGCCCAGGGCTTCACCGCCGCGGCGATGATGGCGGCGCTGCAGAAGAGCCAGTCGCGCATCAACGTGCAGCTCGAGTGCGACGGGCCCCTGCGCGGCTTCTTCGTGGATGGGGACGCCACCGGGCTGGTCCGCGGCTATACGAAGAACCCCTATGTGGCCCACGTGGGCGCCGAGGGCGAGTACCGCTGGCGTCCGGTGCTCGGCAACAAGGGCTACATCTCCGTGCTGCGGGACATTGGCGCCGGCGAGTACTACCGCTCCTCCGTGGAGCTGGAGCGCTTCGACTTCCCGGAGGATCTGGAGCGCTACTTCACCATCTCGGATCAGGTGGCCACCCAGCTCAAGCTGGAGCAGCTGCCCGTGGCCAAGGACGGCACCTCGGAGCCGCTCGGGGTGGTGGCGGGCGTGCTGCTCCAGCCCCTGCCGAACGGGGACCGGGAGGCCTTCGAGCAGCTCGGCCGGCAGATCAAACAGGGGTTCCGCGGCGCGCTCCAGGCCCACGCCTCCGAGGGCGGAGCGGCGGTGCTCAAGGCGCTGCTGCCCGGGCGGACGGACCTGGAGATCATGTCCCGCTACCCGCTGCGCTTCGCGTGCACGTGCAGCCGCGACCGGGTGAAGAACGCGCTGCTCGCCATGGGGCGCGAGGAGCTGACGGACCTGCTGGAGAAGGAAGGCAAGGCGGAGGCCACGTGCCAGTTCTGCACGACACAGTACGTCATCTCCGGAGACGAGATTCGGGAGTTGTTGTCAGCAGCAACGAACTGAGGCGCGCAGTCCGGGCCATCGGCTCGGCCTACGCTGGAAGTAGCCCCCAGGCGCCGCCCAAGATATGAAGCGGGCGCACCCAAGCTGGAGTCTCCAACCGTGGCCACGAAGAAGGCAGTGCCTGCCAAGGGCAAGGCCTCCAAGAAGGGGAAGCCCTCGCCCAAGCCGCTCGCGAAGAAGGTGGAGAAGCTCGTCTCCATCCCTTCGGACATGGTGCTCGCGCCCCAAGTCGAGGCGCCGCGCACGCCCACCGGGCGCGATCAATCCCGGCAACGCTCCGCCGTGAAGGAGCTGTCGTGGGCGGACTTCGATCGCGCCGTGCAGGAGCTGGCGCGCGCCATCGGCAAGGCCTTCAAGGCCGAGGCGGTGGTGGGCGTGGCGCACGGCGGTGTCTTCGTGGGCGGGGCGCTCGCCAGCGCGCTCGGCTGCGAGTTCTTCCCGGTGCGTATCACCCGGCGCAGCCGCGATCGCGGCGACGCGAACAGGCCGCAGATCTCCGGCGAGATGCCGCGCGAGCTGAAGGGGCGCCGCGTCCTCATCGTGGATGACGTGGCGGCCAGCGGCGAGACGCTGGAGCTGGCCACCTCCCTGGCTCGCAAGGCGGGGGCCGGCGAGGTGATGACGGCGTGCATGGTGGCTCGGCCCGAGGGCTACGCGCCGGACTTCTGCGCGCTGTCCACCCAGGCGTTCCTCGTCTTCCCCTGGGATTACGAGCCGGTGGCGGGGCCCGATCGCTCCGATGTGGACCCGGATCTGGCGGGGGCCTAGCGCGCTTCAGGCGTGCGAGGCCGCCCGGTGTTTTCGCTGCTGGACAAGTCCATGGGCCAGCCGTCTGAGCCGGGTGAAGCGCTGGCTGCTGCGCGTTGCGCGGACCCGACCTGTCCCGTAGTCTCCTCAGGCATGGAGGACTCCTTGTCTCCTTTGGCTGCCGCCGGGGACGGGGAGCTCATGCGCGGGGTGCAGGCGCTCCACCGTGAGGCAGCAACTGGCGGGCGCATGAGGAGCGAGCCGGCGCGATGATCATCGGGACGGCGGGGCACATCGACCACGGCAAGACGTCCCTGGTGAAGGCGCTCACCGGTATCGACACGGACCGGCTGAAGGAGGAGAAGCGCCGGGGCATCACCCTGGAGCTGGGCTTCGCCCACCTGAAGCTGGAGGACGGCACCGTCGCGGGCGTGGTGGACGTGCCCGGCCACGAGCGCTTCGTCAAGGCCATGGTGGCCGGCGCCGGTGGCGTGGATCTCGCGGTGCTCGTGGTGGCCGCGGACGAGGGCGTCATGCCCCAGACGCGCGAGCACCTGGACATCTGCCGGCTGCTCGGCGTGAAGGCCGGCGTCATCGCGCTCACCAAGAGCGATCTGCTGGCGGAGCTGGGCGAGGAGTGGTTCACGCTGGTGAAGGCGGACCTGGTGGCGCTCACCGCGGGCACCTTCCTGGAGGGCGCGCCCGTGGTGCCGTGCTCGTCGAAGACGGGCGAGGGGCTGGCGGAGCTGCGCGCCGCGCTCACCCGAGCGGCCCAGGGGCTGCCCCAGCGCCCCTCGGATGGGCCGGTGTTCCTGCCCGTGGACCGGGTGTTCACCATCAAGGGCTTCGGCACGGTGGTGACGGGCACGCTGCTGTCCGGAACGCTGGGGGTGGAGGAGAGCACCTCACTGCTCCCAGGCCGCCCGGGGCCGTTCCGCGTGCGAGGCATCCAGGTGCATGGCGAGGCCGCGCAGAAGGTGCAGGCGGGCCAGCGCACCGCGGTGAACCTCACCGGTGTGGAGCCCGAGGAGATCGATCGCGGCATGGTGCTGGTGCGCGCCGGCGAGCTGCCCGAGACGCGGATGCTGGATGTGGAGCTGAGCCTGCTGCCCGCCGTGGAGGACCCGCTGCCCCGGCGCCGCAAGCTGCTGCTGCACCTGGGCACCGCGCAGGTGGAGGCCACCGTGGCGCTGTTGGATCTCGACAAGCTCGAGCCCGGCGAGACAGGGCTGGCCCAGCTCCGCCTCTCCGGGCCGCTGGCCGCGCTCGTGGGGCAGCGCTTCATCCTCCGGGGCTCGCAGGCGCTCCCGGGGCGAGGCGCCACCGTGGCGGGAGGCCGGGTGCTCTCCATCGCTCCGCCGCGCCGCCGGAAGGGGGCCTCCTCCGTGGTGGCGCCGCTGCTGGAGGCCAACGCGGACGGGCACGTGGCGTGGCTGCTGCGCCAGGCGGGCTACCGTGGGCTCACCCAGGTGGAGCTGTTTGGCCGCTCGGCGCTGACGCCCAAGGTGCTGGCCCGCTCACTGGAGTTGCTGGGCGCGCGGGGTGGGGCGCTGCTGGTGGATCGGGAGAAGCGCCTCTACCTCTCCGGCGAGGTGTTCGAGGGGCTCCAGAAGCGGGCCCTCGCGCTGCTGGCCGCCTTCCACGAGCGCGAGCCGATGCGCGAAGGCCTCTCCCGCGAGGAGCTGCGCCAGCGGCTCTCCGCGGAGCTGGATCCGCGCATCTTCCAGCGCGTGGCGCAGGCGCTGGTGGACACGGGCAAGGCGGAGCTGGACAAGGAGGTGATGCGGCTCAAGGGCCGGGGCCGCACGCTCACCGTGAGCGATGAGGGCGCCCGGGCGCGCGTGGCGGCGGAGCTGGCCGCGGCGGCGCTCGCGCCTCCCACCTTCAACGAGCTGGCGCAGAAGCTCCAGCTTCCCGCGCCCCGCCTCCAGGAGCTGCTCAAGGTGATGGTGGCCGAGGGGGCCATCGTCCGCGTGAGCGAGGAGCTCTGCTTCGACGCGGGCGCGCTGGCCGCGCTGCGAGAGCGCCTGGTGGCCTGGCTGCGAGAGAAGAAGGAGATCTCCACCCAGGCATTCAAGGAGATGGTGGGCCAGAGCCGGAAGTTCGTCATCCCCTTGTCCGAGTACTTCGATCGGGAGAAGGTGACTCTCCGAGTCGGAGAGAAACGGGTGCTGCGACGCGGATGAGCCAGATGCCTTACAGCGAGGCGTCCCTGCGCGCCCTGATCGACACCTTCGGCAGCCCGATGATCGTGCTGCGCCACCAGGAGGTATGGCTGGCCAATCCGGCCTTCCTCCAGCTCATGGCGTGCCCTCGGGAGCAGGTGGAAGGCCGCCCGATCCAGGAGCTCATCAACCCGGAGGGGCGCAGCCGGATCGCCCTTCGCCACGAGCAGATCCTCGCGGGGCGGTTGCCCCTCTCGTCCCACACCTTCCGGCGCCGCGTCACCGACGCGGAGGGGCGAACGCATGAGGTGGCCGTCTACACCCAGGAGCTGAAGCTGGAGGATGGCCAGCAGGGGCTGCTCGTCAACCTGCTCGAGCTGCCGGACTCCGCGCCCGCGGTGGCCGTCGCCGGACGCCTGGTGGAGACCTCCGCTCGGCTGGTGGGGGCGCGCTCCGAGGCGGACGTGCGCCAGGTGGCGGTGGAGGGCCTGGCCTCCATAGGGCTGCGGGCGCGCTTCTTGCGCTGGGAGGAGATGGACAGCGCTCCCGCCGAAGGACGCTCGCCACCGGTCGACACGGCGCGGGCGGCCGAGGCGCTCGGCGAGGGACGCGCCATCTTCGGAGGGTTGGACACCACCGAGGCCAGCCACGTCTACCTCCCGCTCGGGGACATGCGGCACGGCGTGCTGTGGGTGGAGGGCCCGGGAATCGATCCGTCCCACGGCTCCGCGCTGTCGCTCTTCTCCAAGGTGGTGGGCACCGCGCTCTCCGAGGCGCGCGTGCAGGCCGAGCGCGTGCGAGGGCAGTGGGAGCTGCAGACGCTGGCGGAGGTGGCGCGCTTCGTCGCCCAGCCCGTGCCGCCCACCACCGAGGCCTTCCTCGAGCGTCTGGCGGGGCTGCTGTCCGCCGACGCGGCCCTGTTGATCCTCCAGGAGGAGCCGGGCGCTTCCCTCACGCTCACCGCCCAGGTGGGGCTGCCGGAGGCGCAGAGCGGCGAGGCCGCGCTGGCCCTCGGCAGTGTCCTGGGGGAGCTGGCCATGAAGGCCGAGCACGGAAGGCTCTCGGGCCAGGCCGAGGCTCGGGCGCTGAGCGAGGGCTCGGGCGGGAGATTCGGTACGGGCGCGGCGGTGCGCATCACCCGCGGAGGCCAGCTGTGTGGCACCTTGCAACTGCTCCGCTCGCCGGGCCGGCCCTTCCAGGAGGCGGATCTGCGGCTCCTGGGGACGATGGTGGAGCTGCTCGTGACGTTGCTGGAGCAGCACCGCCTGCGCGCCGAGTCCGCGCGGCAGCTCTCGGAGACCCGCCTGTTGCTGGATCTGGCTCGGACCACGGCGGGCGTCCTGGACGCGGGGGGGATCCTCGACGTGGCGGCGGACTTCCTGGTCCGCCTGCTGGACGTGTCCAACTGCCACATCCTGCTCTACGACGAGCCGGGCAAGGTGCTGCGAGGGGCCGCCGGCTCCGCCACCCACCGCGAGTTCATCCGCGGTCTGGCCATCCCGCTGGAAGGCAGCGGCCTCGCGGCCCGCGTGGCCCGCGAGCGCCTGCCCGTCGTCATCGAGGACGTGGACAAGGCCCCGGGCAGCTACATCTCGGAGCTGGTCCGCCGCTTCGAGACCAAGGCGCTCCTCGGCCTGCCGCTCACCTCCCGCGACGAGCTCATCGGCGTGGTGGTGATGGATGACTCCCGCGGTCCGCGCGGCTTCGGGCCCGCGTTCATCGAGCTGGCCGAGGCCACCTGCGGGCAGATCGCCCTCTCCATCGCCAACGCGCGCCTCTATGAGTCGCTCTGGGGCTCGTACGCGGAGCTGGCCGCCGCCCGCGCGGAGATGGTCAAGCGCGAGCGCCTGGCCGCCCTGGGGGAGCTGTCCGCCATCGTCGCCCACGAGGTCCGCAATCCCCTGGGCGTCATCTTCAACGCGGTGACGTCCCTGCGCCGCCTGCTCAAGGTGGAGGGGGACGCGGCGATGCTGCTGGACATCCTCTCCGAGGAGAGTGACCGGCTCAACCGCATGGTGGCGGATCTGCTCGACTTCACCCGGCCGAGAGAGCCGATCCTCCAGCCGGAGGACATGGGCCGTGTGCTGATGGACTCGGTCGAGGCCGCGCGTGTCCAGAGCGGACCGGACGCCCAGTCCGTCACCTTCAAGGTCGAGGTGGAGCAGGCCCTGTCGCCAGTCCGCATGGATCGGCGGCTCATCCGCCAGGCCTTCATCAACGTGTTCGTCAACGCCATCCATGCCATGCCCCAGGGAGGCCTGGTGACGGTGCTCGCCCGCCGGGAGCAGCATGAAGGCCGCGACTGGCTGCGCACCGACGTGACGGATCAGGGCATGGGTATCCCCTCGGAGCTGATCCACCGCGTCTTCGAGCCCTTCTTCACCACCAAGGCCCAGGGCACCGGGCTTGGCCTCGCCGTGGTTCGGCGTATCCTCGATGAGCACGGCGGCGAGATCTCCGTGGCGAGCACCCCTGGCCGCTCCACCACCTTCACCATCCGTCTTCCTCTTCTCCCCCCTCCAAGCCCGTGACTGACGCCAGCACTCCCACCAGCGCTCCTCCCGCCCACCGCGGCCGCGTGCTCGTCGTGGATGACCAGCGCAACATGCGCACCACCACGGCCCTGGTCCTGCGCACCGAGGGCTACACCGTCTCCGAGGCCGCCACCGGCCAGGAGGCGCTCGATCTGCTCACCAGCAACAGCGTGGACGTGCTCCTGACGGACTTGAAGATGGAGCCCATGGACGGCCTCACGCTGCTCAAGAAGGCGCTGGAGGTGGTGCCCCGGCTGCAGGTCATCATGATGACGGCCTTTGGCTCCATCGACAGCGCCGTCGAGGCCATGCGGCTGGGCGCGTACGACTACATCACCAAGCCCTTCAAGGACGGGGTGCTGCGCCACCGCGTGGAGCTGGCGCTGGAGCGCGCGCGGCTGATGTCCCAGGTGGACCTGCTCTCGGACGAGTTCAACCAGCGCCACAACCTGACGGCGCTGGTGGGCGGCAGCTCGGCGATGCGCGAGCTGAAGAACCGCCTGCTGCGCGTGGCCCAGAGCGACGCCACCGTCCTCATCCAGGGCGAGAGCGGCACCGGCAAGGAGCTGGTGGCCCGCTCGCTGCACACCCACAGCCGGCGCAGCGGCAAGCCCTTCGTGCCTGTCAACTGCGCCGCCATCTCCGAGAGCCTGCTGGAGAGCGAGCTGTTCGGCCACGCCAAGGGCGCCTTCACCGGCGCGGTGAAGGCCCGCCGCGGCCTCTTCGAGGAGGCGGACGGGGGCACCCTCTTCATCGACGAGGTGACGGAGACCAGCCCCGCCTTCCAGTCCAAGCTGCTGCGCGCGCTGCAGGACGGAGAGGTGCGCCGCGTGGGCGAGTCCACCTCGGTGCGGGTGGACGTGCGCATCGTCGCCGCCACCAACCGCGATATTGAGACGGAGGTGCGCGAGAAGCGCTTCCGGCAGGACCTGTACTACCGCCTCAACGTGGTGACGCTGCGAGTGCCTCCGCTGCGCGAGCGCCTGGAGGACGTGCATGACTTGGCCCGGCACTTCCTGGAGCGCGCCAACGCTCGCAACCTGCGGCCCAGGCGGCTGTCCGGCTCGGCCGTGGCGCACCTGATGGACTACACCTTCCCCGGCAACGTGCGCGAGCTGGAGAACCTGGTGGAGCAGGCCGCCGCGCTCGCCGAGAGCGATGAGCTGATGCCCGAGGACTTCCCGCTCCGGCCGCAGGCCCAGGTCGCCCACTCCGCGGGGGACCTGGCCTCCATGGGGAGCTCCGGCGCTCCGATCATGACGCTGGCCGAGGTGGTGGACGAGGCCGAGAAGCGTGCCATCCTCCAGTCCATGGAGCGCAACCAGAAGGACCTGGCCCGCGTGGCGGATGAGCTGGGCGTCTCCTCCACGACGCTCTGGCGGAAGATGAAGCGGTTTCGCGGGTTGGATGCTGGGCCGGGGAGCGATTCCCAGGGGAAGTAGGAGCGCGGCGGCGGGCTGAAACACCAGTGACTCCCACTGGATGGAACAAGCGCTGGGAATGACAGTGCGATTTCAGTCTTGAAAAACAGGGCCGGATTGTAGCAGCCTGTAGAGGCCGGATGCTTTCTCAAGCCCTTGAATCCACTGAGTTTTTCCTGGGAGAGGGGCCGTCTCCGACACAGGGGCGCGATTTCAAATATGAAATCAGCGGGGCGGGATTGCAGATCTGAGACCCCATTGCAGGGCTGAAAGCCGACTTTGCAATCAGAGCCACCCCCCCGTGTTGGCTCTTTCTCCAAGCACTTGAGAAAACAGTAGGTTAGCGCACCGCGTCCGGTGGCACGGGGACTGCTAAGACTCCAGCCGGGACGCATCGAAGCGAGGCTGAAGGAGGTTCCCCCCCACCCCTTCAGCACTTCCGGTGAGTCACTTGAAGAAGACCCGCGGCCCGGTACCCTTCTGGGGTATCGGGCCGCCTTCTTTTGTACGTTTGCCCCTGCCGCCGGGTTTCATGGCCGGGAGCACGTTCCGCTAGTGCACCGCGCGCCCCTCCTGGCTCTGCCGGTAGGTGGGGAGGCGCAGGGCGTGGACGAAGCCCACCGGGGTGACGCCGCGCCCGTTGCGGTAGGGCCAGAAGCGCAGCGTGGCCGGGTTCAACGTCACCTGCTCCAGCAGCCGCAGCTCGGCCAGCGGGTACCAGCGGCCGGCGGCCTCGCCGCGCCGGGGCAGCACCTCGAAGGTGAAGCGGGCCTGGCCGGCTCGCAGCGCCGCCTCGAGCCGCTCCACGCGGCTGTGGCCCAGCGCATCCGCGTGGCTGGCGATGACGCGCAGCTTCGCCCGGCCGAGCCCTCTCACCCGGAAGGGGGAGACCGCGTAGTAGTCGTTCTCCAGCCAGTCATGGGTGTCGGTGGACAGCGGCGCCAGCCCCAACGTCCACGGGGAGCGCACCGTGGCGAAGAGCAGATCCTGATCTCCGGAGGAGGGCTGCTCGGTGACGGTGTCCTCCGAGCGCAGGCGCACCGCGAGGCCGAGGATGTCCGGCCACTCGCGCTGCCCGCGCCAGAGCGCGGTGGACAGGCGTACCAGCGCGGGCCCGGAGAGCCGCGAGGCCAGGGGCAGCAGGCTCTCCCGCTCCGTTATGGCCTTCACCTCGGCGCGGTAGGTGACACCCTCGGGGTGGAAGAAGCGCGCGTGGCGGAGCGTCGCCCCGGCCCGGATGACCGGCCCCCACAGCGCGCCCACGGCGCGGCCCAGCTCCTCCGAAAGCGACATGCGGCAAACCCCTCCCGGGCCATAAGGTGGAGCAGGTGTCGGGCAGGGAAAAGAGGTGTGGGGCGCCGAGCCCGCCTGCCTGCTCGCAGGGTGAACGCCGGAGGCTGGAAACACGACGCCCGCCCGAGCGAGGCGCTGGGGCGGGCGTGGGGTGCCGCGGAGGGCGGTGGGGGGCGCGAGAGGCTACTGGCCGCTGAAGAGGCTGCCGGCCTGGGTGAGCCACTCGGTGAGCGAGCCGGGGAGGATGCCCAGCACCACCACGGCCACGGTGGAGAGCACCAGGGTGAGCTCGGTGCCCCAGCTGCGCTCCAGCACGTGGGCACCCTCGGGCACGGGGCGCATGAACATGTAAACGACGACGCGCAGGTAGTAGTACACGCCGGCGGCGCTGGAGAGCACGCCGACAATCGCCAGGCCGATGAGGCCGGTGTCCACCGCGCTGCGGAAGATGAGCAGCTTGCCCATGAAGCCCATGGTGGGCGGAATGCCACCGAGCGACAGCATGAAGGCGGCCATCGCGAAGGCCCAGCCCGGCCGCCGCTGCGCCAGCCCGCTGAAGCGGTCCAAGTCCCAGGCGGTGCCCTTGTCCTCGTCCTCGCGGCGCTCCAGCGCGGAGACGAGCGCGAAGGCGCCCACCGCCGTGACGGTGTAGGCCAGCAGGTAGAAGAGGATGCCGCGCAGCGCGTCCGCCCGCGCCACATCCAGCGGCGAGCCCGCCCCCAGCGCCGTGGGGCCCAGCAGGCGGAACGCCTCGCCCGGCTTGGTGACGAAGAGCGCCGCCACGCCCACCAGCAGGTAGCCGGCGTGAGCGATGGAGGAGTAGGCCAGCATGCGCTTCACGTTGCGCTGGGGGATGGCCAGCAGGTTGCCGACGATCATCGTCAGGAACGCGAGCGTGGAGAAGATGGTGAGCGGCACCTGGGGATCCATGCCCTTGGCCACCGCGAGGAACACGCGCACCAGGGAGGCGAAGGCGGCGGCCTTCACCCCGGCGCTCATGAGCGCGGTGACGGGGGTGGGAGCGCCCTCGTACACATCCGGCGTCCACATGTGGAAGGGCACCGCGGCCACCTTGAAGGCGAAGCCGGCGGCCACCAGGATGATGCCGCAGTACACCAGCTCCTTGTGCTCGTTGAGGCCCCGGCCCAGCTGCTGGCTCAGCATGGTGAGCTGCGTGGTGCCGGTGGCGCCGTACAGCAGCGCGGCCCCGTACAGCAGCACCGCCGAGGAGAAGGCGCCCAGGATGAAGTACTTGAAGCCCGCCTCGCTGGGCCGGGTGCCGCGCCGCAGGTACGAGGTGAGCGCGTAGGTGCCAATGGAGAGCACCTCGATGTTGACGAAGACGGTGATGAGCTCGTTGGAGATGGCCAGCAGGCTCATGCCCGCCGAGGCGAACAGCATCAGCGCGTAGAACTCACCGCGCTCGGCGCCGCGCTTGTGCAGGAAGGAGGCGGCGCTGAGGGCGGCCAGCCCCAGGCCCACGCAGATGGTGAGCGACAGGAAGCTGGAGAACGGATCCAGCACCGCATAGCCGAGGAACACCTGCCGCGGCGGCTGGAACATCAGCCACACGGAGACGATGCCGCCCAGCGCCGCGGTGGCGGCGGTGAACACCGCCTGGTAGCCGCGGGACGAGGTGGCGGAGAGGAAGACCTCCGAGATGAGCAGCACGCTGGCTCCCAGCACCATGAGGAGGGCGGGCAGCAGCGGGAGGAAGTCTGCCGAGGTGATGTTGGGCAGGTTCATGGCGGGAGGGGCCTCTTACTGCCGGGGCGAGGGGAGAGCGGCCGCCGGCAGGACGGCGAGCGGACCGGAGGGATGGGAGGGGGCCGCCGCGGTCTTCTCCGTCAGCGGCATGACCTCCACCTGGAGCTTGGAGGCGTCCGGGGTGGCGCCCGGAGTGCCCACGCTGGCGCGGGCGATGAACCGGTCGGTGGAGGGGGCGAGCCGGTCCAGGAACGGCTGCGGCATCAGGCCCATCACCAGCACCAGCGCCAGGAAGGGCGCCGTGGTGATGAACTCGCGCAGGTTCATGTCCTTGAGGAACTGGTTCTCGCGGTGGGTGAGGCTGCCGAAGAACACCTTCTGCACCATCCACAGCATGTAGGCCGCGCCGAGGATGACGCCCAGCGCCGCGAGCACGCCGAAGATGGAGCCCAGGCTGCTCTTGAAGGTGCCCAGCAGGACCAGGAACTCGCCGATGAAGCCGTTGGTGCCCGGCACCGCCACCGAGGAGAAGGTGATGATGAGGAACGAGGCCGTGTACACCGGCATGACCTTGGCGATGCCGCCGTAGTCTGCCATGAGGCGGGTGTGGCGGCGCTCGTAGAGGAAGCCGAACAGGAGGAACAGCGCGCCCGTGGACACGCCGTGGTTGAGCATCTGGTACGCGCTGCCCGTGGCGCCCTCGGCGGTGAGCGCCAGCATCCCCAGCATGCAGTAGCCCAGGTGGCTCACGGAGGAGTAGGCGATGAGCTTCTTGATGTCCCGCTGCGCCAGGCACATCAGCGCGCCGTAGACGATGCCCACCACCGACAGCGTGGCGAGGAACGGCCGGGCCTGCTGGGTGGCCACCGGGAAGAGGGGAATCGCGAAGCGCCAGAAGCCGAAGGTGCCCATCTTCAGCATCACGCCGGCCAGGATCATCGAGCCGGCCACGGGCGCCTGCACGTGCGCGTCCGGCAACCACGTGTGCACCGGGAACATCGGCACCTTGATGGCGAACGCCAGCGCGAAGGCGGCGAACATCACCGGCCCCCAGGTGTGCAGCGTCCTGGCGAGGCCCGTGACACTCTCACACGAGCCCGCGGCGGTGCACCGGGCCAGCTCCTGGTTGGCGCTCAAGAGGCCGTTGTAGATGGAGGCGTAGTCGAACGAGCGGCTGCCGGCGGGCCCGCTGAGGAAGTACAGCGCGACGATGGCCACCAGCATCAGCAGCGAGCCGAAGAGGGTGTAGAGGAAGAACTTCACCGCCGCCATCTGGCGATCCTCGGCGCCCCACACGCCAATCATCAGGTACATGGGGATGAGCATCGCCTCGAAGAAGACGTAGAACAGCAGCACGTCCAGCGACAGCAGCGCGCCCAGCATCGTCGTCTGGAGCACCAGCAGCGCCAGGTGGAACTCCTTGATGCGGTGGCTGATGTACGTGGTGGAGGCCAGCACCACCAGGGGGCCCAGGAACACGGTGAGCAGCAGCAGGCTCGCGGCAATGCCGTCCATGCCGATGTGGTAGCTCAGCCCGAACTCGGTGAACCAGGGCACCCGGTACTCGAGCTGGAACTCGGAGCCGCCCGGCACGTACTTCGTATAGGCCCAGACCCCGAACACCAGGTCCACCAGCATGCCAATCAGCGTGGCGGTGCGGATCTGCCCGTGCTCGCTGGCCGGCAGCAGCAGCACCAGCAGCGCGAAGATCAGCGGCAGGAAGATGACGATGTTCAGCAGGTGCGTGTCGAAGAAGCCCATTAGAACACCCTGACGATTGCGTAGATCACGCCGCCCAGCAGCGCCAGCGCCATCACCGCGGCGTAGGCCTGCGCATCACCCGTCTGCACGTAGCGCAGCGCGCTGCCGACGCGGGCCGTCACCCACGCCACCCCGCGCACCGCCACCGTGTCGATGAGCAGCGCATCCACCACGCGGTAGAACACGAAGCTGATGAACTTCACCGGGCGGATGATCAGGAACTCGTACAGCTCATCCACGTAGAACTTGTTCTGCGCCACCCGGCGCACCCAGCGCGCCGCGGCCGGAGCCGGCTGGCCCGCCCGAGCCGGGAAGAAGCTCAGGTACAGGAACGCCGCCGCCGCGCCGCCCAGCACCACGATGATCCACGCCACCCCGTAGTCGGCGATCGACGGGCGGCTGCTCTCCAGCTCCACCGTGGCCGCCGTGTGGGCGATGCGCCCGGCCCCCTGGAACACCGGGCTCAGGAAGTTCTCCATGAGCGTCTGGTCCGAGTTGGGCAGCAGCGGGAAGGCGTACGCCGCGGACACGATGCTGAGCACCGCCAGGATGACCAGCGGCAGCGTCATCTGCCAGGCGCTCTCGTGCGCATGCGCCACGCGGGCCTCGGAGGAGCGCTTGCCCTCGAACGTCAGCAGGTACAGGCGCGACATGTAGAAGGCCGTGCACACGGCGATGAGCATGCCCACCGGGTAGAGCAGGTGGTTGACCCACTCCAGCTCGTGCAGGTGGTTGTGGTGCACGCCGTGGAGGATGGCGTCCTTCGAGAAGAAGCCGGACAGCGGGATGATGCCGGTGATGGCCGCCGTGGCGATGAGGAAGGTGACCCACGTCCAGGGCATCTCCTTGCGCACGCCGCCCAGCTTCTTGATGTCCGTCTCGTCCCCGTTACCGTGCATCACGCTGCCGGCGCCCAGGAACAGGCAGGCCTTGAAGAAGGCGTGGGTGACCAGGTGCAGCACGGCCGCCCAGAAGATGCCCATGCCCACGCCCATGAACATGATGCCCAGCTGGGACACCGTGGAGTAGGCCAGCACCTTCTTGATGTCGTCCTGCGCGAAGGCGATCAGCGCGGCCAGCAGCGAGGTGGCCGCTCCGATGATGGCGACCGTGGCCATGGCCGTGGGGCTCATCACCAGCAGGAAGCTCATGCGGCTGAACAGGTACACGCCCGCGGTGACCATCGTCGCCGCGTGGATGAGGGCGGAGACGGGCGTCGGGCCGGCCATGGCGTCCGGCAGCCACACGTACAGGGGCAGCTGCGCGCTCTTGCCCGCCGCTCCCAGCAGGAACAGCAGCAGCGCCACCGTCAGCATGCCGCCGTAGGTGTGGCCCTCGAGCGGCCCCGAGTTGATGGCCGTGTCCAGCTTCACCGTGCCGCCAGCCTCGGGCAGCGAGCGGGCCATCGTCTCCAGGCCCTGGAAGGTGAGCGGACCGCGCTGCTCCAGGCCCGCGCTGTAGCGCGCCACGGTGCTGCCCACCGGCTGCAGCGTCGCGTCAGAAGCCTGCTTGGAGAAGGCCCCCACCATCAGGACGATCAGGAACGTGCCGATGAGGAAGGCGAAGTCACCCACGCGGTTGGTGATGAACGCCTTGCGGCCCGCCCACGCCTTGGCGGCGTCCGTGTACCAGAAGCCAATGAGCAGGTAGCTGGCCATGCCCACGCCCTCCCAGCCCACGAAGAGCAGCACGAGGTTGTCGGCCATCACCAGCGTCAGCATCATCGCGACGAACAGGTTGAGGTAGGCGAAGTAGCGCCAGTACCCGTCGTCGTGCTCCATGTAGCTGGTGGAGTACAGGTGGATGAGGAAGCCCACGCCGGTGATGACCAGCAGCAGGGTGCCGGACAGGTGGTCCACCAGCAGGCCGAAGTTCACGCGGAAGCTGCCCGCGCTGAACCAGGTGCCCAGGTCGTTCCACAGCGCGTAGCGCGCGGCCGGCCCGCCGAAGGTGTTCACCACCGAGGGCACGCCCTGGCTGGAGTCGCTGGTGGCCCAGAAGGCCAGCACCGCCAGGACGAAGGAGCCGGCCACCGCGGCGCAGGCCACCAGGTGCACGTTCGCGCGGCCCATCATCCGGCCGAACACGCCGCAGACGAACGCGCCCAACAGCGGCAGGGCGATGATCATCCACAGCGATTGGGACAGGATTTCCGGGGCGATGGGCGCGGTCTTGAGGAGGCTAGGGAGGTCCATGCGGAGGCTCTCGAAGGGCGGGGGACCGCGTCAGTGCTTCATCGTCTTGATGTCTTCGATGTTGATGCTGCCTCGGCTTCGGAACACGGCGATGACGATGGCCAGGCCAATGGAGGCCTCGGCCGCCGCCACGGCGATGACGAAGAAGGCCGACACGTGGCCAATGCTGTCACCGTGCATGCGCGAGAAGGCGAGGAACGTCAGGTTCGCCGCGTTGAGCATGAGCTCCACGCACATGAAGACCACCAGGGCGTTGCGGCGCACCAGCACGCCGAACATGCCCAGGCAGAACAGCGCCGCGGCGAGGAACAGGTAGTAGTTGATGGGAACCATGGCTCAGATCCTCGACTTGGCGACGACCACCGCGCCCACCATGGCCACCAGCAGCAGCAGGCTCACCGCCTCGAAGGGCAGCAGCCAGGTGGTGAAGATGGCGCGGCCAATGGTCTCCAGCGTGCCGAAGGCGTGCGCTGACAACTGCCCGTCCTTGCCCGTGAGCGGCGCCGGCGCGGTGTGCACCCGGGCGATGGACAGCGCCAGCACCACGAACAGGCCGATGGCCGACCCACCTCCGAGGATGCGGCCGAACGTCA
This sequence comes from Hyalangium sp., assembly GCF_045802625.1. Classification (NCBI taxonomy): domain Bacteria; kingdom Pseudomonadati; phylum Myxococcota; class Myxococcia; order Myxococcales; family Archangiaceae; genus Hyalangium; species Hyalangium sp. The sequence goes on from NZ_JBJMQP010000157.1 coordinate 73,171, forward strand.
TCCGCGGCCCCGGGGCCTCTTCGCCCAGGTTGAGCAGCATGATGACGAAGAGGAAGAGCACCATGATGGCGCCCGCGTAGACGAGGATCTGCAGCGCCGCCACCGTGTGCGCCCAGAGCAGCACGTAGATGCCGGCCAGGAAGAAGAAGCAGGACACCAGCGCCATGGCCGAGCTGATGGGGCTCCTGGCGGAGATGACCAGCGCCGCCGACAGCAGCGTCAGCACCGCGAACGCCCCGAAGAGGACCTGTTCGATGTTCAAGACCAGTCTCCGAACGCGCCCCAGGGCTTGTCGCCGAACGGGCAGCGCTTCTCGTGGATGTGCGCCTCGAACTCGGCGCGCCAGCGCATCAGGAAGGAGTGCGTGGGCAGCGCCGCCGCGTCACCCAGCGCGCAGATGGTGTTGCCCAGGCCGATCGGCGGGTAGGGCGCGATGGAGGCGGCCACGTTGCTGAGCAGCTCCAAGTCGCTCATCTCGCCGCGGCCCTCTTCGATCTTGCGCAGCAGCCGCGTCTGCCACGGGGTGCCCTCGCGGCACGGGGTGCACTGGCCGCAGGACTCCTCCGCGTAGAAGCGCGCCACGCGCCACAGGCAGCGCACCATGCAGGAGCTGTCGTCCATGACGATGACGCCGCCGGAGCCGGCCATCGTCTGCTTCACCTTGAGGGCCTCGAACTCCAGCGCCACGTCCAGCTCGTCCGCGCCCAGCACCGGCGCCGAGGAGCCACCGGGGATGACCGCCTTCACCTTGCGGCCCTGCGGCATGCCCCGGCCGTACTTATCGTCGAAGATGAGCTGGGTGATGGTGCACTCCAGCGGCACCTCGTAGACGCCGGGCCGGTTCACCGTGCCGGACAGGCACACCAGGCGCGTGCCACCAGACTTGTCCGTGCCCAGCTTGGCGTACCAGTCCGAGCCGCGCGAGAACACGTGCGGCACGCTGGCCAGCGTCTCCACGTTGTTGACCACCGTCGGGGCGCCGAACAGGCCCACCACCGCGGGGAACGGCGGCTTGAGGCGGGGCCAGCCCTTCTTGCCCTCGAGGCTCTCCAGCAGCGCCGTCTCCTCGCCGCAGATGTACGCGCCCGCGCCGCGGACGATGTAGCAGTCGAGCTGGAAGTCCTTGCCCAGCATCGTCTTGCCGAAGATGCCGGCCTTGTACGCCTCGTCGATGGCCGCCTGCGTGCGCTCGGTGGGGAACTTGAACTCGCCGCGGATGTAGACGTAGCAGGTGTGCACCCCCAGCGCGTACGCCGCGATGGCGATGCCCTCCAGCATCATGTGCGGATCCAGCTCGAGGATGTAGCGGTCCTTGAAGGTGCCCGGCTCGGACTCGTCCGCGTTGACGGCCAGGTACTTGGGCTTGGGGCTGTCCTTGGGGACGAAGCTCCACTTGAGGCCCGTGGGGAAGCCCGCGCCGCCGCGCCCGCGGAGGTTGGACTTCTTCACCTCGTCGATGATCGCCGCGGGCGCCATCTCCAGCGCCTTCTTCAGCGCCTCGTAGCCCCCGCGCTTGCGGTAGTGGTCCAACGTCCAGGACTTGGGCTGGCCCCAAGCGCTGGAGATGATCGGTTCAAAGGCCGTTGTCGCCATGTGCGGTTCCTTGGAGGAGTGCCGATCAGGAGAGCTTCGCCAACAGCTCGTCCAGCTTCGCCTTCGTCAGGCTCTCGTGGTGCTCTTCATTGACCTGCAGGCAGGGGGCGGTGCCGCACGAGGCCAGACACTCGGTCTCCCGCAGGGTGAACTTCTCGTTGGACTCGCCCGCCTTCAGCCCGAGCTTGTCTTCCAGGTAGCCGAGCATCTTCTCCGCGCCCCACAGCGCGCAGGAGAGGTTGGTGCAGACGTCGATGACGTACTTGCCCGGCTTCTTCAGGTGGTACATCACATAGAAGCTGGCCACCTCGTAGGCGCGCTCGGGCGACACTTCCAGGTGCTTGGCCACCAGGCGCATGCCCTCGGGCGGCAGCCAGCCTTTCAGGTCCTGCAGCAGGCGCAGCGCGGGCAACATCCCCGCGCTCTTCCGATCGGAGGGGTAGTGGGAGAGGATTTCCGCGATCCCCGCGTCGAACTTCTTCTGCTCTTCAGAGGTGAACAGGGGCTCCGCCATGGCGGGCGCTACGTATTGCCCCAAAGGCTGCGTTGTCAACATAAACCCTCGAAGTTCCTCGGGGTGCCCATCAGCGGATTTCCGAGCGATTTCAAGCCCTTGTTATGGGCGGGCCCGTACTGGGGCTGGGGCGCTCGGATCAGCCCGGAGGCCATGCACGCGCCCCGGGCGAGCGTTCGAGGTTCGAACGGGCGGGGCTGGCACTTTCTTTTCCGGGGCTTCCGGATCCGGTACAAGTCGGCGCCTGGGTGAACTCGTGAGTGCGGCAGGACCTCAAAACGGTGGGCAGCTCCCCGCGGGCGTCAATCCCGAGGGGTACCGTGTGCTCATCGTCGAGGACAACCCGCACATCATCGAGATGTACGCCTACGTCCTCAAGAAGCTGGCCAGCGGGGAGCTTGCGGGCAAGGTGCCGCTGGAGGTGCACTTCGCGCCGGACGGGCACCACGCGCTGGCGCTGCTGCACGAGCAGCGCTTCAGCCTGGTGATGACGGACCTCTATATGCCGGTGATGGACGGCTTCGCCCTGGTGGAGCGCATCCGCGAGGAGGAGAAGCTGCGCACCATCCCGATCATCGCCATCTCGGCGGGGGGCAAGGAGGCGCAGGACCGGGCCATGCAACTGGGGGTGGACATCTTCCTGCGCAAGCCGGTGCGCTTCGTGGAGGTGCTGGAGACGGTGAAGCAGCTGCTACACATCGGTAAGTAGCTCTCGGGGCAGAGGGGGGCGGCCGGGCTGTTTTCATTGCACCGAAATTTGACGCCGGGGCGAGGGGACGACGTAAAGTCGCGCACCCATGCTCAAGCCCGCCGTCAACCGCGACACCGTGAGTGGCGAGGCGCTGTTCATCCTTCGCAACCTGAGGGAGAACGGGCGCCTGGGACGCTCGAACAAGCTGGCCGATGTGAAGGCCGCGCTCGAACCGTCCGTGTCACTCGAGTTCGACAGCTACTTCTTCTTCCTGCGCAAGTTCCACTACATCGCGATGGATCGCGAGGCGCAGCTCAAGCTCACCGATCAGGGCGAGCGCGTGGTGGACGGGGACGCGCTGGACAAGTTCACCCTGGAGGTGGGCGAGTTCTTCGCCGATCAGATCGTCGGCGAGGACGAGGCCACCCAGGCGGGCAGCCTGGATGATCTGGGGGCGATGCCGCCGCCGCCGCCGGAGCTGACGCTGGATGAGTCGGAGGTGGCCCGGTCCTCGTCGCCGCCGCCCATTCCGCTGCCTCCGGCTCGGGCCTCGCGGGTGGGGCTGCCCTCGGTGGAGCCGGTCATTCCGCCGATGCCCTCCGTGGCCCCGGTGAACGCTCCTCCTCCGGTGGCCGCCGCGCCGGTGGCCGCTCCGATGCCCTCCATCACCTCTCCCCTGGCGTCTTCCTCCATGCCTCCTCCCGCCTCTCCCGCCGTCGCCGCGCCGGCCGCCCCGAAGGGGACCGAGCTGGACATGCGCTACCAGAAGTTCGATCCCATCGGCAGCGGGCCGCTCGGCACGGTGTTCAAGGGCCGCTTCAACGCGCTGGGGCTGGACATCTCCATCAAGGAGCTGAAGGACATCTTCGGCTACTTCTCCTTCCTGCAGCGCGGCGAGGTGCTCAAGCGGCTGAAGAGGGAGCTGTGCGCGCAGGCCCAGGTGCGCCACCCGGCCATCGCGCAGATCGTGGATCAGAACGTGGACTCGCCGCGGCCGTACTTCGTGGTGGAGCTGCTGCGCGGCAGCCTGAAGGAGAAGCTGGAGGCCGGTGGCGGCAAGGGCGTGCCGGTGCCGCTGGCGCTGCGCTGCTTCCTGCAGCTGGCGTACGGGCTGCGGGCGGCGCACGCGACGGGGCTGACGCACCACAACCTCAAGCCGGAGAACATCCTCTTCGACGCCTACGGCAACGCGAAGCTGGCGGACTTCGGCATGGGGCGCGTGGTCGAGGTGGATGCGGCCAAGGGCATGCCGCAGGTCTTCATGGGCACGGGCGGCATGGTCTACATGGCGCCGGAGCTGATTGGCCGCACGAAGGAAGCGGGCCCGGCGGCGGACGTGTACGGGCTGGGCATCCTGCTCTACGAGATGCTGACCGGTCAGATTCCGGGCCGCCGCTCGCCGCTGCCCTCCGAGGTGAACTCGGATGCGCCGTCGGGGCTGGACTCCATCTTCGACCGGATGACGCAGGACAAGAAGGATCAGCGCTACCCGGACATCGAGGCGATGCTCGAGGACGTCTACAAGGCCTTCCCGGACAAGGAGCACCTGGAGAAGGGCGACCTCATCCTCTCGTCGGAGCCGCAGCAGGGCTGAGGCGGAGGGAGGTTTCCGGCCGGCCAGCATCGCGAGCGCCCAGGTTCGTGAGGCGTGCGGTGCTGGCGGCTGGTGAGGGTTCCACGAGGAGCGAGCGTGGAACCCTTCGCCTTCCGCGAGCTACCGGTGCGCGGCGGGTAGCCCCCGCGCGCCAGTCACGGCTCAGGAGCGCATCCGGGACGCCAGCTCCTTCTGGGAGAGCGCCCCCTTCTCCAGCAGCAGCTCCAGCAGGGCCCGGAGGATCTTCGAGCTCTTCTCCTGATTGACCCGCACCGTGTCGAGCCGCTGCATCTCCTCCGGGCTCAGCCCCGCGGGAGCCGAGCCGCCGGCGAGGATCTCATCGAGCAGGTCCCCGGCGCTCGAGCTGACGCCCGAGGAGACAGGCTCGGCGGCCATCGAGGGCGCCACATCGGCCACACGCTTCACCACCGTGTTGCCGCTCATGTCGACGACCTTGAACTCGTCCTCATCCCCGGGGGAGGTGGTCTGAGAATCCTGCCGCTCGGACTCGCCGGTGTAGCGCGAGCTCATGGCCGGCTCCTGGCCTCGGTAGTGGCGCAGGATGGCGGTCTCGATCTCCCGGTCGCTCGCCACCACCACCACCACGCGCGCGCGAGCGCGGGCCGCCACCTGATCCACCGTGTTCAGATCCGTGGGATCCGACATCGCCAGCACCAGCGTCTTGCCGTTGTCCTTGAGGGACACCGGGAAGATGCCCTTCTGCTCGGCGAGGCTCACGTCCACCTTGGCCAGCGCGCCCGGATCCTTGGGGATGTTGCCCAGGTGCAACCGCTGCGTGCCCGTCCCCTGGGCAATCGCGTTGATGACGGTCTCCTCCTTGGCGATGCCCATGTCCGTGATGACGCGGGACAGGCGCCCTCCCCACTGATCATGCCGGGCGAGCGCGCTGCGAAGCTGCAGCTCGTCGATGACGCGAGCCTTGACGAGAAGTTCCCCAATACGGTTGCGCGGTGGTGCGGCCATGGCCCCAGTGTAACGTCAGGAGCGGGCGAACGATGAATTCTGGCTTCCACGAGTGCCTGGCCGGGGGGGTGGCCCTGTTCAACGCTGGCCAGTGGTACGAGGCCCACGAAGTCTGGGAGGAGGCCTGGAAGCGCGAGTCCGGCCCCCGCCGCGTACTCCTCCAGGGGCTCATCCTGGTGGCCGCCGGCTGGGTACAGCGCGGCCGGGGCCGCCACCAGGGTGCTCGGGTGCTCTTCGGCCGGGCGCTCGAGCGCCTGGAGCCCCTGCCCGCCATGTATGAGGGAGTCGACGTGGGTGTGTTGCTTCCCCAGGTGCGCCAATGGCGGGAGGGCGGCACCGGCGAGCCCCCTCGCCTGGCCTTCACCCCCGCCCAGGAGGACTGAGCGATGCAACCCTTCGCGGATGGATGCGACCAGAGCTGCCCCTACTGTGGGGAGGAGGTGGAGCTCCAAGTGGACGGGCTGGGGCCGGCCTCGGAGCGGTACGTGGAAGACTGCCCGGTGTGCTGCCGGCCGTGGACCGTCTCTATCTCCCGCGAGGAGCAGGAGGTCTTCGTCAGCCTCGCCCGGGATGACGATTGAGGCCTCGCCTTGACACGTTTCAAAGCATGGTTCTCTTGAGTCTAGCGAGGCGCTGAACCCCCGGTGGGACGGGGGCAGGCCGAGAAAACGACAACTCAAGTTCATGAACCGTCCGCTGCTCGCAGCGGAACGCACAGGAGAAGACCATGCTGAATCGTTGGAATCCGTTCGAGGTTGGGAATGGCGCGGTGGTGGCGGGCCCCTTCCTGCGGGATTTTGATCACCTGTTCCAGGAGCTGTCGGGCCAGGCGGTACGCCAGGGCCGCGAGCTCGCTCCGGCCACGGACATCTACGAGACCGAGAGCGGCGTCACCCTGCAGGTGGACCTGCCGGGGCACGATCCGAAGGCCATCGAGGTGAAGGTGGAGAAGGGCGTGCTGACCCTGCGCTCCGAGCGCAAGGCGGACGCGAGCGCCAAGGAGGGCGCGCGCAGGCTGGAGCGCGGCTTCGGCGTGTACACCCGCTCCTTCAAGCTGCCGGACACGGTGGACACGCAGAACGTGGAGGCGCGCTACGAGAACGGCGTCCTCACGCTCTCACTGCCCCGCAAAGAGGAGTCCAAGCCCCGCGTCATCGAGGTGAAGGTGCAGGGCTGAGCGGGGACTCGCGGCCAGGGGCGTAGCGGCTGACGTGATACACGCGCCCCGGCCCTCTCGCTGAGGAGAGGGAAGGGCTCGAAGGGAAGGGGGCTTCGCCGGGTGGCGGAGCCCCTTTTCTACTTCTTGGTGCCGAGCGCCAGCGGGATGCGGAACAGCTCCAGCACCTGCTGCACGTCCAGCGGCTTGGCCAGGCACGCGATGGCGCCGGCCTGCTTGGACTGCTCGACCACCTCGGGCGAGTGGTTCGACGTCATGGTGATCAGCCGCACGCTCTCCATCTGCTTGCGAGCGCGGATGCGGCGGCACACCTCGAGACCATCGATGTCCGGCATGTTGAGGTCGATGAGCATGCCGTGGGGCTTCTGCTCGGACACGAGCAGGAGCGCCTCCACGCCGCTGCTGGTGGTCTGCAGCTCCACCTGCGCCGCGTAGGGCTTGAAGGCACGCTTGATGGCGTCCAGCACGGGACGCTCGTCATCCACCACCAGCAGCTTCACCGTCCCGCTGCCCAGCTCATCCGGCACCGGCATCTGGTGGGTGATGAGGAAGGCTCGCAAGTCCGCCGAGCGCACGCGCCTGTGCCCGCCCGGCGTGCGGAAGGCCATCAGGATGCCCCGGTCGATCCACTTGCTCACCGTCGATGGATCCACCTGCAGCAGGCGACTGATGTCGTGGGTGGTGTACAGCTGATCCGTCGTGCCCGACGGCAGCAATTCTTCCTTTGGCTGTCCCGAACCGGTGCTCATGGAATTAAACACCTACCTTGAAACCGAGGTGACTTCAACCTACCTGACTGCTCAACCTACCCGGACTGCTTTTCTATCAAGACCTTTTCATCAAACCTAGCACGTCTTCCCAGCGACCACTGGCCTTCAGACACAGCTCGACCAGCTCCCGTGCGGCGCCCTGCCCTCCGCGGCTCTGGGCCACGAAATGCGCCTCCTGCCGAACCTCCGGCACAGCATCGGCCGGGCAGGCGGATAATCCTACCCGGGACATAGGACCCAGGTCGTTCAGGTCGTCCCCCATATAAGCACAGGACTCAGCGGGTATGGAGAACTGGGTGAGCAGTTCGTCCAGGGCCGGCCCCTTTTCCTTCTTTCCCTGGAGGATAGCGGCTAACCCCAGCTCTCGCCCACGGACATCGACGATGGCCGAGCTCCGGGCCGTGAGGATGGCCGCCGGGAGGCCCACCAGGCGGGCCATCACCAGGGCGTGGCCGTCCTTCACGTCGAAGCGCTTCAGGGCCTCGCCGGTGGCGCCGTAGTAGAGGCCGCCGTCGGTGAGCACCCCGTCCACGTCGAACACGAGCAGCCGCACCTGGGCGGCCCGGGCGGTCAGCTCCTGCTTGTTCGGCTTGGGAAGCGCCTCCGTCATGACCGCTTCAAGCCCCCTCCTCGACGCTCATACCGCCGGCTCGTGCCCCAGCGCTCTCCGGATAGCCAGAACACTTCGTATCACGTCTTCGAACATCTGGGGATTCAGCGAGCAGGGACCGTCGCACAGGGCACGGTCCGGGTCCTCGTGGACCTCGGTAAAGAGCGCGTCGATGCCGGCGGCGGCGGCGGAGCGGGCCAGCAGGGACACGAACTTGCGCTCTCCGGCCGTCTCCCCGTTGCCCGCCGAGGGCAGCTGGACCGAGTGGGTCGCGTCGAAGCACACGCTCAGGCCCGCCTCGCGCATCAGCAGGAAGCCGCGCATGTCCACCACGAGGTTGTTGTAGCCGAAGGAGGCGCCGCGCTCGGTGACGAGGACGTTGGGGTTGCCCACCTCCATGGCCTTGCGCGCCGAGTGGACGATGTCCTTGGGCGCCACGAACTGGCCCTTCTTGAGGTTGACGCCCCGGCCGCTCTTGGCCACGGCCTCCACCAGGTCCGTCTGCCGGCAGAGGAAGGCGGGAATCTGGATGATGTCCACCACCTCGGCGGCGGGGCCCACGTGGCTCGTCTCGTGGACGTCCGTGAGGATGGGCACGCCCACCTCCTCGCGGATGCGCCGCAGCACGCGCAGGCCCTCCTTGAGGCCGGGGCCGCGGAAGGACTTGCCGCTGGTGCGGTTGGCCTTGTCGTAGGAGCACTTGAAGGCGTACGGCACGCCCAGCTTCTGCGTAATGCCCTTGAGCAGGTGGGCGTGGCGCAGCGCCAGCTCCTCGGACTCGATGACGTCCGGCCCGGCGATGACGAACAGCTTCTGGCCTGGGCCCACCTGGTGGCCCGCGAGGGTGATCATGATGCCTTGTCCTGCGAGGCCCCACGCGCGGTGTCACGCTGGGTGAGCGCCGCCTTGATGAAGCCGGAGAAGAGAGGGTGGGGAGCGAACGGCTTGCTCTTGAACTCGGGGTGGGACTGGCAGCCGATGAAGAAGGGGTGATCCTTGAGCTCGATCATCTCCACCAGGTTGAGATCCGGGTTGTGGCCGGAGATGAGCAGCCCGGCCTCCTGGAGCCGGCCGCGGTAGGTGTTGTTCACCTCGTAGCGGTGGCGGTGGCGCTCCTGGATGACGTCCTGGCCGTAGAGCTTGTGGGACAGCGTGCCCGGCTGGAGCGCGCAGGCGTAGCTGCCCAGGCGCATGGTGCCGCCCTTGTCCTGCACCTTGACCTGGCTCTCCATGAGCGACACCACCGGGTGCGGGGTGTGCTCGTCGAACTCCAGCGAGTTGGCGCCCTGCAGCCCCAGCACGTCGCGGCTGAACTCCACCACCGCCATCTGCAGGCCCAGGCAGATGCCGAAGAAGGGCAGCTTCTTCTCGCGGGCGTAGCGCACCGCGGAGATCTTCCCCTCGGTGCCGCGCACGCCGAAGCCGCCGGGCACCAGGATGGCGTCCACTCCGGACAGCAGCGTGTCGGCGCCCTTCTCCTCCACCGCCTGCGAGTCCACGAAGAGCAGGTTCACCCGCACGTCGTTGGCGATGCCGCCGTGGAGCAGGGCCTCGTTCAGGCTCTTGTAGCTCTCCTTGAGGTCCACGTACTTGCCGACGATGCCCACCTTCACCTCGCCGCGCGCCGGCTGGTAGATGCGGCGGGTGATGTTCTCCCAGCGCTCCAGGTGGGGCGCGCGGCTCCAGATGTTGAGCACCTCGGCCAGCCGCTCGTCCAGGCCCTGGCGGTGCAGCTCCAGCGGCAGCTCGTACACGCTCTTCACGTCCGGCGAGGTGAACACGTTGCCCGTGTCCACGTTGCAGAACATGGCGATCTTGTCCTTGAGCTCGCGGGAGATCTCCCGGTCCGTGCGGCACAGCAGGAAGTCCGGCTGGATGCCGATCTCCCGCAGCTTCATCACCGAGTGCTGGGTGGGCTTGGTCTTCACCTCGCCGGCCGCGCTGATGTAGGGCAGCAGCGTCAGGTGCACGTAGACGGCGTTCTGGCTGCCCACGTCGTAGCGCATCTGCCGGATGGCCTCGAGGAAGGGCAGCGACTCGATGTCACCCACCGTGCCGCCCACCTCGACGATGGCCACGTCCACGTCCTGGGCCGTCTGGCGGATGCTGGCCTTGATCTCATCGGTGATGTGGGGAATCACCTGGACGGTTTTTCCCAGGTACTCGCCCCGCCGCTCCTTCATGATGACGGAGTAGTAGATGCGGCCGGAGGTGTAGTTGTTCAGCCGGCTCATCCGAGCGTTGGTGAACCGCTCGTAGTGGCCCAGGTCCATGTCGGTCTCGCCCCCGTCCTCGGTGACGTAGACCTCGCCGTGCTGGAAGGGGCTCATGGTGCCGGGATCCACGTTGATGTACGGATCCAGCTTGATGAGGGTGATGTTGAGCCCGCGGTTCTCCAGCAGGGCGCCGATGGACGCGGAGGCAAGTCCCTTACCCAGGGAGCTGACCACGCCGCCGGTCACGAAGATGTACTTGGTCTTCTTCGAGCGCATGACCCTTCCTGCCAAGGAGGTCGGGATGCGTCAACGATTCTGTGAGGCGGCGGGTCGGTTGGTGAGCCAGCGGCTTCAGGTGCCGTCCGGGCCGCGGGGGCGGGCGTGGGCGTAGTCCCGGGCCTCGGGCTCTCCGACGCGGAAGTCCCTCAGGGGGCAGTGGCGGCAGCTCCAGCCATCCCAGCCGCGCTTGACGGCCAGGTGCAGGCATCGGTCGTACAGGGAACAGAAGAGGTTGCGTTGGGCCTCCACCGCCTCCTCTTCGCGAATGGCCGAGGGCAGGGGCGTGGGGCAGGGTGTAATGGACACGGCAGGGCTTCTCCAGAGAAGTCGGGACGGCTTCCCCTCCGGCTGCAAACAGGGAGGTGGCGCGCTCATTCCCGAGAGGGCACCTGGGCGTGGGGCCAATAAAAAACCCGCTCTCCCCGTGCGCCCCTTTCGGGTACTGCGCGCGCGGGAGGAGCAGGCTTCACTGCTGGCTCCACATCCGCTGGGTGGCGTTAGCGCGCCATGCCAGCGGAGGTGGATGCCTGACTGTTGTCGGTCAAGGCATCACCTCCTTTCGTCTGCGGCACCAGTGTTAATCGGGAGGGTGGTGCGTGCGCTAGGGATCGATGTGGGTTTTGTTGGCCGGTGGGCTGCCCGGCCGCTGCTCAGGCGGTCATGTCGCGCGGGGTGTCCGAGCGCGTACGGCCCGGGTGGTATCGCTGGCTCTCCCTCTTGTTGCGCACCCTGCCTGCTCACAGGGCGCCGACCAGGTTCGTCAGTACCTGGGTAGCTCGGCTTGCTGCTGAGGAGGTTCGCTCCACGTGACATTCAAGAGTGTAGGGGCGCTGCTGCTGCTGTCCTGGGCGGTCAGCTCCTGCGAGGGGGAGCCGAGTGCGCCCGGGCCCCTGCCGGCGCGGGCGCCTGTGCGCACGGCGCGCCAGGAGGTCCGTAGCGGGAACAAGGTGCTCATCCTGGGCAGCAGCGTGGCCGACGGACTGAACAGCCCCGAGGCTCAGGCGGTCTACGCCTGGGGGGGGCTGACGCCCGAAGTGGTGACTCCGGCGCAATGGCACGACATGACGGCCGATCAGTTCATGTCCTATCAGGCCCTCATCATTGGCGATGCGGCGTGCGAGGCCGGCCCGGCCGCATACCAGGTGGCGATCGACACCCGCGCCACCTGGGGCGCCATCGTCGACGGCGACGTGGCCATCGTTGCCGCGGCCCCGAGTTCCAACGGCCAGGTTGATCTGGTGAACAGCGCCGTCACCTTCGCGCTCAACACCGTGCAGTACCGCACGGGCATGTACATCGCGCTGGGCTGCGCCTACGACAGCGCCCCGCCCAACACGGCGGTAGACCTGCTGGAGCCGTTCGGCACCTTCAAGGTGCAGGGCCTGTCGACGTGCGCCGACAACGGGCACATCTTCCAGATGAGCAACGACGTCATCTCCCGGAACATGTGGGACGGGTTGCTCGTCGGGAACGACGGGTGTTCGACACGAACGGTCTTCACCAGCTATCCGGATCGCACCTTCTCGTATGTGGCGCTGGCTCAGTACTACGACCCCTCGGTGCCCATCCCCGGCCAGAAAATCTATAGCGACTTCACCTGCGACTATGGCAACGAGACGCCTTTCGTGGGCACGCCGTACGTCCTGGTGCGCGGCGCCATGCCCTACGGCGGTGGCTGCGGTGCGCCCGACTGGATTCCTTCGGGTGAGGAGTGCGATCTGGGCGACGGCATCAACGGCGCGCCCGCCACTAACGGTGGGCCGGCCGATGGGACGTGCTCGTGGTCGTGCCGCCAGCACTGGTGCGGCGATGGCCATGTGGACACGGAGTTCGGTGAGGAGTGCGACAACGGGAGCAACAACGGTCGCTCGATTGACACCTCCGGCAACCTCGGTGCGTGCTCCTCGTTCTGCAAGATCCCCCACATTCCGTCGACCAACCATCCGCCGGTCGCGGTCTGCGCGAACAGGACGGTGTCGGCGACGAACCAGTGCGGCATGACGGCCGACATCAATAACGGCTCGTCTGATCCGGACAACGATCTGGTGGGCTGCGTGCAGAGCCCGGCCGGGCCGTACAACATCGGCAACACGACGGTGACGCTGACGTGCACGGACCAGAAGGGCAACTCAAATGCGTGCTCGGCCACGGTGACGGTGCTGGACAAGGTGGCGCCGGTGGTGACGCTCACCGCGCCGGTGAACCAGTCGCTGGAGTGCACCAAGGGCGGCACGTACACCGACCCGGGCTACAGCGC